>CACYEJ010000112.1 GCA_902773395.1 uncultured Ruminococcus sp. | reverse complement strand
TAATTTGAAACAGCGTGCAGACACTCCGCACGCTGTTTTTTATCTTTTGCTTTGATTTTGGTTTGTTTCGTCAGATAGCATGAATTCTGATCCCCACAAACTTTTTTTAGTTTTCTAAGTTTTCCACATTTTGTTCATTCTCTGTGGAAATCTCCTCTTCACTCTCATTGTCCTCGTGAGGTGCTCTGGCTACAGTCACAACCTTTGCTCCGTCAGCAAGCTTCATCACCATAACACCCTTACTCGGACGTGCACAAATTCGAATAGTTTCAGCACTGAATCTGATAATTGTACCGTTATCTGCAATCGCTATAACATCATCATCAAGGTCAACAACTTTAATAGCGGCAACCTCGCCGTATTTCGAAGTATGATAATTGATAAGTCCCGTACCGCCTCTCGACTGCAAGCGGTAATCATCTATCGGACTTAATCTTCCGTAGCCTGTTTCCGAAACAGTAAGCACATAGCCGCCCTCACGGAGAATTGACATACCAACAACTTCATCGCCATCGGCAAGCTTAATAACATGAACTCCTCTGGCTGTTCTTCCCATTGCACGTACATCAGTTTCGTTAAAGCGAATTGCTTTGCCAAGCTTAGTAGCAACAAGCAGCTGACTATTACCGTTAGTCAAGCGAACCCATGACAGCTCGTCACCTTCGAACAGGTCAAGTGCTATCAAGCCGCCCTTTCGAATAGAGTTAAATGCACTTAGCTCAACCCTCTTGATAAAGCCGTGCTTTGTTACCATAACAAGATAACGCTCTGTTTCCTCTTCAACCTGAGGAACTTTTATCATTGAGCTAACGTGTTCGTCTTCGGTAAGCGGCAAAAGTCCGTTTATTTTAGTGCCCTTAGATGTACGGCTTCCGCTCGGAACTTCGTAGCCTTTCAAACGGTAAGCCTTGCCAAGATTGCTAAAGAATAGAACATAATCGTGACTATGTATAACAAACATATCTGCCGCAACATCATCATCAGCCTTGCCAACTCCGGCAATGCCCTTGCCGCCACGCTTTTGAGCCTTGTATGTGTCTGCATTCAGACGTTTGATATAGCCCTGATTTGTTAGAGTAAGCACACAATCCTCACGTGGGATAAGGTCTTCTATATCAACCTCACCGTTTACTGTGCAGATTTCTGTTCTTCTCTCATCACCGTATTTATTTCTGATCTCGGTAATTTCCTCTTTAATGATACCGAGTTTTCTTTCCTGACTTGCGAGAATGTCATTCAAGTCTGCTATCTTTGTATTCAAAGCGTTAATCTCATCTTCAATCTTACTTCTTTCAAGATTTGTAAGCTGTCCCAAACGCATCTTGACAATAGCGTCTGTCTGCTCGTCATCAAGTCCAAAACGATTGCTCAACGCCTGTTTTGCCTCAGTCTGATCCTTGCTTGCTCTGATAATAGCAATAACCTCGTCAATAAAGTCAAGTGCAATTTTTAAGCCCTCTAAAATATGAAGTCTTGCCTGAGCTTTTTTCAGATCATATAAAGAACGGCGTGTAATTATTTCTATTTGGAAATTAACATAATGCTCAAGTATCTGTTTTAAATCAAGAATTTTCGGCTCGCCGTTCACAATTGAAAGCATAATCGCACCGAATGTAATCTGCATCTGAGTGAACTTGAAAAGCTGACTCAAAACATACTGTGCATTCGCCTCACGTCTGACATCAATCTCAATGTGCATACCGTTTCTGTCGGAGTGATCCTCAATATTTGTAATGCCGTCAATTTTCTTATCTCTTACATACTCGGCAATTGTTTCAATCAGCTTTGCCTTATTCACCTGATACGGCAATTCACTGACAATAATTTTGCTTCTGCCGTTTTTCGCCTCGACAATTTCTGTTCTGGCACGAAGTGTAATTTTACCTCTGCCTGTTGCGTAAGCAGCTCTAATGCCGCTTCTGCCCATAATCATGCCGCCGGTAGGGAAGTCCGGTCCCTTAATATACTCCATAATTTTATTAATGCTTGCATCTGGATTATCAATCAGGAAGCATATTGCGTCGCTTACCTCGCTGAGATTATGCGGCGGAATATTTGTTGCCATACCAACAGCGATACCCGTACTTCCGTTTACCAACAAATTAGGAAAACGTGTAGGCAAAACAGAAGGTTCTTTTCTAGTGTCATCGTAGTTCGGAACAAAGTCCACTGTATCCTTGTCAATATCACGGAGCATCTCAACAGAGATTTTGCTCATTCTCGACTCGGTATAACGGTAAGCAGCCGGCGGATCTCCGTCTACACTACCGAAGTTTCCGTGACCGTCAACAAGCATATATCTCATACTGAAATCCTGTGCAAGCCGCACAAGAGCATCATAAACCGAAGCGTCGCCGTGAGGGTGATACTTACCCAGCACATCGCCGACGGTAGTTGCACATTTTTTATATGGGGAAGTAGGCAAAATATTATTCTCATACTTTGCGTACAAAATTCTTCTGTGAACGGGCTTCAAGCCGTCCCTTACATCGGGCAGAGCACGGCTGACAATAACCGACATTGAGTAATCAAGAAAGGATTTTCTCATTTCCTTATCAAGATCAACGTCGATAATTCTTGATGCGGGAATGCCCTGATTATTTTGATTATCCATTTTTATCTCCTTTTTTAATACGTGGACAGACTAAACTCGTCTGCACATCACGCACCCCACCAAAAATTATTTCTTAAATATCAAGATTCTGAACATACTTAGCATTCTCTTCAATAAACAATCTTCTCGGCTCAACCTTTTCACCCATGAGTATCTTAAAGGTTTCGTCTGCCGCCTCGGCATCTTCTACAGTAACTTTAAGCATAATTCTCGTTTCGGGATTCATTGTTGTTTCCCAAAGCTGCTCAGGGTCCATTTCACCAAGACCTTTATAACGCTGAATTTCAGTCTTGCAGTTAAGCTCTTTCAATATTCTGTCACGCTGTTCATCGGAATAAGCGTAGTAGTGATCCTTCTTGCCCTTAGTTATTCTGTAAAGCGGCGGCTGGGCAATATACACATGCCCCTGCTCAACAAGCGGCTTCATGAATCTAAAGAAAAATGTAAGCAGCAGAGTTCTGATATGTGAACCGTCAACATCGGCATCTGCCATAATAATTACTTTTCCGTAGCGTAATTTGCTAATATCAAAATCAGACTTAATACCCGTACCAAGAGCCGTTATAACGGGCATAAGCTTATCGTTACCGATTATCTTATCCTCACGAACTTTTTCTACGTTGAGCATTTTACCCCAAAGCGGGAGAATAGCCTGATACTTTCTATCTCTTCCGTTCTTAGCCGAACCGCCCGCAGAATCTCCCTCTACGATATAAACCTCAGTTTCCTCAGGGTTTCTCGACTGACAATCAGCGAGCTTTCCGGGGAGTGACGCATTTTCAAGCGGCGACTTTCTGCGGACAAGCTCTCGTGCGTGTCTTGCTTTTTCTCTTGCCAAAGCCGCCTGACACGCCTTTTCAAGAATTAGCTTTGCAACATCGGGATTCTCGTCAAAGTAGGTGCGAAGCTTATCATTGACCAAATTGAACACCAATGTTCTCATATCCGTATTGCCGAGCTTGGCTTTGGTCTGCCCCTCAAACTGTGCCTCGCTGAGCTTTACTGATATTACAGCCGTCATGCCCTCACGAAAATCCTCTCCTAAAAGATTCTTGTCGCTGTCCTTTAGAAATTTCAGCTTTCTGGCGTACTCATTCATTACAGTTGTGACTGCACGCTTAAAGCCCTCTTCGTGAGTACCGCCCTCTTTTGTGCGTATATTATTTGCGAATGAAAGTATTGTATCTGTGTAATCTGTATTATACTGGAAAGCAACCTCAGCGGAACTTGTCTGCTCCTCGTTTGACGCTGCAAAATAGATAACATTCTCGTGAAGCAAGTCAACCGATTTTCTCTTATGAATATATTCTACAAAACTAGAAATACCACCCTCAAAGCACAATGATTCTTTTTTATGATTTTCCGGATTTTCGTCACGCTCGTCCTTTATCTCAATATGAATACCGGCATTTAAGAAAGCCTGTTCTCTTAGTCTTTTTTCCAAAACAGAGTAATCATAAACGGTAGTTTCTTTAAAAATTTCCGGATCAGCCTTAAAAGTAACCTCTGTGCCACGCTCGGTAGATTCACCAATCACTTCAAGATCTGTAACAATATTTCCACGCTCGTACTTCTGGTGATAAATTTTCTCACCGTCACAAACAGTAACCTCAAGCCAAGTGGAGAGAGCATTTACAACGGACGCACCAACGCCGTGCAGACCGCCCGAAACCTTGTATCCGCCGCCGCCAAATTTACCTCCGGCATGAAGAACCGTAAAAACCACCGTAACGGCAGGCATACCCATTTTTTGATTAATACCTACCGGAATACCACGTCCGTTATCACGAACCTTAATAACATTATCAGGCAAAATCGAAACGTCAATTTTATTGCAGTAGCCTGCCAAAGCCTCATCTATTGAGTTGTCCACTATCTCATAAACCAAGTGATGCAAACCGTCCGGACCTGTTGTGCCAATATACATACCGGGTCTTTTTCTTACAGCCTCCAAGCCCTCAAGAACCTGTATTTCATCGGCAGTATACTCCTTTTCGGTTTTTGCAATTTCCAAATTATCCATGGAAAAACCTCTTTCTTTGAATTATTACTGCTTTATTTCTTAATAACAATTCAGATATTTTTGTATTGTAATTATCTCTAAACTCTTATTATTAAATAAAGCTCCGGTGATATATTGAGAACTGTTTTTGAAGCAGCCCTCAATATATCGTATGGAATATTACTTATCAAAACTTGTACCCTCAATTGGGTTATCATTAAACTCAGGCAAATTATTCTTTGTTTTCTTATGACGGTGCCTGTTCTTTTTAAGTTTTTCGGGCGGATCCTCCTGACCGTCAATCTTGCCAAAACTGATTTTTAACGGAACAATCGCCAAATACACAAATATGAATACTACCGTCAACACTACATTCGGAATAATCGTTCTGCTTTTTGAATTAAACAGATATAAAGTATTCACAAACACAAGAAAAACGAAGAATAAAAACGCTGTTTTAGCGGCAGCCTTTTTAAAGCTAACGCTCATTAATTTGCCACACTTTTTGCATTTAACCTGTTTTTCCTTCAAGGCGTTTTTTGCAGGAGCATAGTCAAATTTATATCCGCAGTACGGACAAATCGGTAATCTCAGCATAAACAAAACCTCAGATACTCAGAATCAAACAACTTCATCAGCAGCTTTCTTTCTTTTTTTCTTTTTCTGAGAAACCTTTGAACGAACGCTGCCAACCTCTTTTAGGCTCACATTGCTTGTGTCACGTTTTTCCTCGGATTTATTTCTTTCCTCTTGCTCACGGCGAACCTGACTTACTTGCTGTCTGCGAATCTCCTCAGCTTTTTCAAGGCGTTCGTTTCTAAGCTGATTTTCTTTGCGTTGTTTTTCTTTTCTGATACGCTGCTGCTCCTGCTCATTTTTGAGCTGCTCAACCTTTTCACGACGCTTTTCCTCGTCAACCTTCTCGGTGATAATCTTCACCTTATCAGCTTCGGTTAGCTTTTTCTCTTCCATTTGCTTAACCTTATCCTTTACGCTGTCAAGAACTATTTTCTCCTGAGCGTCATACTCCTTACCGACAGACTTTTTGGAAGATTCAAAGATAATCGTGTTGCCGTCAGCCGGAATATCAGCCGGAATTTTTACCTTTGACTTTTCAATTCGCTTTGTTTTCTGAGAGAGTTTTTTTCTCTCCTCTGCACTCTGACGTTCGAGCTTCTCGTATCCGTCTTTTGCGGTGCTTACGCCGGCAGATGATTTAATCTGTGCTTTTTCAGCACTTGCCTTCTGCTTTTCGGCTTTTTCTTTTTCTTTCTCTTTGGCTTTGCGTCTTGCTTCCTTTTCGGCGAGTTTTCTCTCACGCTCTTCCTCTTCAAAAGCAGCCTGACGCTCCTCTTCGGTAGCCTCCATTATTTTATTTTTAATACCTGTAAAGAATCCCGGTTTAGGCTCCTGCGGCTTCTTTGATTTTTTCTTTTGAGCAGTTGGCTTTTGCTGCTCAGTTTTTGCAGCTTCCAACTCAGCTTTTTTCTTCTTTGCCTGAGCCTTTTGCAGCTCTCGCTGTTTTTTCAGCTCCAGTGCAGCAGCCTCTTCGGCGGCAGCCTTAGCGGCATTCGGAAATTTTTTCTCGTAGCGTGACTGCTTCTTAGGCTCGTCAATTCTGTTTCCTCTCGAATCAATCTTTACGGGAACAACCGGCTTTTTCGGAGTATCGTCGATTTTTCCCTCTGATCTGTATTTTTCGAGATCAAAATTCTTATCAAGCTGCTCACCGCTCGATATATCCTCAAATTGATCCTTGTCACCTGAATAATCTACAACAAAGCTTTCTTCGTCATTTTCCTCCGGAATAAATTCGATTGCACCCTCGACAGCCTCACTGCTTTCTTCCTCGTCGTCCTCTTCTTCAAAGCGATAATATTCTTCATCTTTTTCAGAAATCGGCTCGTCCTCAGATGTTGCTTCCTGTTCGTCCTCTTCCTCAAAGCGATAATATTCTTCATCTTTTTCAGAAATCGGCTCGTCCTCGGCAGTTACTTCCTGTCCGTCCTCTTCCTCAAAGTGATAATATTCATCATCTTTTTCAGAAATTGGCTCGTCCTCGGCAGCCGCTTCCTGTTCGTCCTCTTCCTCAAAGCGATAATATTCTTCATCTTTTTCAGAAATTGGC
>CACYEJ010000111.1 GCA_902773395.1 uncultured Ruminococcus sp. | reverse complement strand
CCCTGACCGCGCTACCGATGATAAGCCGCTTGAGTGATTTCCTTTTAAAAAGATGATGATATAAAGAATAGAATATAACAATTAAGGAAGCACTGATTCGATCCGGTTATAATATTGCGCCGTCAGATTCTTAGACAGATCGCTCGAATATCCTGCAGGAATACTGTCGTATTTGAAGAACAGTGATGAAGTATTGCGGAAATCAGACCGCAATACTTCGTCAAATATCTATAAGGTTTAATATAAAATCCGCAAAACCCCAAAGGACAGATTTAGGCTGTTTGACATTTTGAGTTTTGCGGATTCATTTTATGAATCTGACGATCAAAACCAGTATTCATTCATCTTTTTCAAGAATTCCTTTGTTATCGGATAACCGCTGCTTTCACCGATAACAGAATCTACGCAGCAATAAGGACAAAGAGCTGTATCTTCCCGATTAAGCCACATTTCGATTTCTTTCGGAGAGAATATTTCCAAACAATAAAAGCAGCCGCAAATGGTATCCTTTTGAAGATTCTCTTTGTTTCGTGTGCAATACTTATGTGCTTCGATGTAGTCTTTCATGTCTGTCACCTCAAATAGTCTTATAAATGTCATCTTCAATATTCGGTATACACGGTGAAAAAACATCGTCTGTCTTATAAATACATTCGCCTTTTTTGAAAATGTATATTTGAAACTCGTTGTAATGCCGGGTATCCTCGTCATCACAAAGGTAGATTATACCATAGCTTCCGGTTGCTGTTTTGGCAATACTTTTATATGTTTCAATGATATTATCGGTCTCATTTGTACGGTGATTTGAATAAATCGAAGATGTCAGAAACGGCATGCCGTTCATATACTTCAATGTTAATTGCGTGCCACTATTTTCGATTATTCGTTTTACTTGCCGCATTATATCTTCCAGCGTTTCATTGGTGTACATATCTTCGTCTTTATATGTTTCACTGATAGTTAGCCAGCCGTGTAATTCAAGCATTACAATTGTCACTCCTCTCAAAAACATTCTCTTCGCTCACCACAAATATGCTTTCCTCATCATCGGATTCAACCCAATTTTTCTCAATATATGTATTTATCGTGACAATATCGCCTGATTTGTGTATTATCTTACAAGGTAATAATCCTTCGCACGGAATTTTAGCCGGCATAAGCGTATCACCGCAAAAATACAATACCACCGGTTTTTCTGTAAATATATTAAGTTTTCCATGAATATCTGTCAGTTCAAACTTGATAATACCCGGATAGAATGAGTCATCTATAATTTCTACAATATTAACTTTTACTTCTGCCATAAATATCCCTTCTAAATTGTTTCTCTAAGAAATATTATAATTGAATATTTTTCCGATATCACGGAAAATAATCTGCGAAATTTTCTATATTCTTCTGAAATTACATTTCCATTATTCCAATCCCATAAGATTTCTTTCGTCCGCTCGACGTGTTCTGCCCAGTCAATTATTTCAACAAATCCCAACGTTATTATCTCCAGCATATCAAATAGTAGCAGTCTTCTTTTTAATACCTCAAATTTATTCAAGTCAGTCACAAACCGATTTATCTGAAACAATTCTCCATTTCATGCTGTCAGCTTCTATCAATGTCAAGTCACTTACTGACAAATGCTCTTCATTATATGGATCAAAGTTTTTCCATAAAGTCCAAAAAACAGATTTGTCACTTTTGCAAACCTTTGCATACATAATATCAGAAAGACACTTATCCGATGGATTAACAAAAACAAAGCTCAGCCTTTTGGTGTGTGTAAACAAAAGCTCTATGGAAAACGGGTCATGGTCTAATCTTTGAAAGACAGCTTTCAAATTGTTTCTTTGTTTCATGTGACCAGTAAGCTCACTGTCGACATAATCTCCACTGATATATTCCATACGAATCAACATTGAATCTTCAAAGTAATTGTATATTTCATTTAAATGCTGAATATCATTGTCATTTATAATTTCATTCCAAATCATTGTTTCCACTCCTTCAAGCAGTTGTATCTATTAGAATTATAGCATTATCAGACGTTATTTTCAATACTGTCCATTTTTAAAATTATAAAATTCGATTGAAAATAATAATTTTCAATTAGTTCATAGCATTATGAATTGAAATCATGTATAATAGATTTAAAGGTAATAAAATGATTAAGAGGTGCAAAATGACTGTAAAAGAATTTTATAAAAAACATAATTTCAGCGGCTATATACTGGTCAACATTAAGTTTGACAATGTTGAAAACGAAATACTGTTTTTGCTGTCTGACGATACGGACGATTATAACAGAATAGTGGCTTTCCAGAATACAAGTGTGTTCACAGTGACAGGGGGAGATTTGCCCAACGAAGACGAGATACTTAGTCAGCAAATATCGTCCGACGGAACGCTAACTTTTAAGTTTTTAGACAATGAATGCGTTGTTACCGTGAAATGTACCGATATCGAGATACGTTCTCCGCTTCGCTCAGATGTGTTTACCTCATTTTACATAGAAAGCAGTGGGCATTTTGAGAATATTAACGATTATGCGTGCAGATACGTTCCAAATGAAAACAGTATTTTTGACCCCGATGTTATCACAAAAATGTTGAGAATTTCTCCGACACATACTCGCTATGGTTGTAATGATGAAGACCATACGAGAATATCATCATGGGAATACAGAATATCTGAGCCGCCAATAGACGCAGAGGAGCAGCTTGTACAGCTTG
>CACYEJ010000110.1 GCA_902773395.1 uncultured Ruminococcus sp. | reverse complement strand
TTTCACGATATAGTCCGAGTGAAATGCTTATCGGCGGCGAGGTTGACAAGCTTCAGCCTATAGTGCCTTTCATTAATGATAAGCTGAAAGTATCTGTCGAGATGATGGAGGAAGAATACTTCGACTATGACAATTGTGTCAATATAGTTTTGAAGCATTTCAAAAAGAACGGCTTAGATGAGCTTAACCTCGATGACCGCAGCGGTATTGTTCGTTCGTTGGGCTGTCTGCTGCAATACCTGTCTAAAACGCAGATTACGGGTATGGAGAGAATTGATCATCTTGAACTGTACGGTGAAAATCGCTTTATGCGGCTTGATTTCAATACTAAGAGAAATCTTGAGCTTACGGAAACAATGCGTTCCAAAGAGAAAAAAGGTTCGCTGCTGTGGGTTTTGGACAACACCAAAACAGCAATGGGCAAGAGGCTTATAAGACGTTGGATTGAACAGCCGCTTTTGAGCTGCGCAGCAATTATCCGCCGTCAGAATGCCGTTGAGGAGATTGTGTCCGATGCGGTGTTGAGGGGTGAAACTGTTGCTGCTTTAACGGGCGTTTTTGATATTGAACGTCTTATGACTAAAATTGTAAGCGGCTCAGCAAATGCAAGAGATTTACGCTCTTTGGAATCCGCATTCGCAAAGCTGCCCGACATAAAAGCTAACCTTGAAAATGTCAAGTCCACCGAGCTTCGGGAGATTTATCGTGATATCGACATTCTGGAAGATGTGAGAGATCTTATTGACAGAGCTATTACCGAAGATCCGCCGTTCTCTGTGCGTGAGGGAAATCTCATAAGAGAGGGCTTTAATGAGGAGATTGATTACCTTAAAGGGGATATGTCCGATTCTACCGGAGTGCTTGCAAGGCTGGAGTCGGAGCAGCGTGAGAAAACTGGTATCCCTAAGCTAAAAATTGGCTATAACAGAGTTTTTGGCTATTATATAGAGGTTTCAAATTCCTATAAAAATCTTGTTCCCGATACATATATTAGAAAGCAAACGCTTACCAACTGCGAGAGGTTCATTACTCAGGAGCTTAAAGAGTTGGAGGGAAAGATTCTCGGTGCAAAGGATAGAGCTATTGCACTTGAATATCAGCTATTTGTTAAGGTTCGTGATACTGTGGCGGAATCTCTTGTCAGAATAGAGAATACCGCAAAGGCAATCGCAAGGTTAGATGTGCTTACATCTTTTGCAGTTGTGGCTGTTGACATGAGATACTGCCGTCCGGACGTGAATCTGAACGGTGAGATTATCATTAAAGACGGCAGACACCCTGTTGTAGAGAAGCTTTTGATTGATGCTCCGTTTGTACCGAATGATGTAATGCTTGACGGTAAAGATAATCGTGTGGCTATTATTACAGGTCCGAATATGGCAGGAAAGTCAACATATATGCGGCAAACAGCTCTGATTGTACTAATGGCACAGATTGGCTCTTTTGTTCCGGCGAGCAGTGCAACAATTGCGATTACCGATGCCATATACACGAGAGTTGGTGCAAGTGATGACCTTGCGAGCGGTCAGTCTACGTTCATGGTTGAGATGAACGAGGTTGCGGAAATTATCAAAAATGCAACCTCACAAAGTTTGCTGATTCTTGACGAGATAGGCAGGGGAACATCTACCTTTGACGGAATGAGTATTGCACGGGCAGTTCTTGAATATGTGGCAGACAAAAAGAAGCTGGGAGCAAGAGCGTTGTTCGCAACGCATTATCACGAGCTTACTGTTATGGAGGAATTGCTGGACGGTGTGAAGAATTATAATATCGCAGTGAAAAAGCGTGGAGATGACATTACATTTCTGAGGAGAATTGTCCCCGGCGGTGCAGATGACAGCTACGGCATTGAAGTTGCAAAGCTGGCAGGATTGCCGGACTCCGTTATCACTAGGGCAAAAGCAATTCTTAAAGAGCTTGAAAGCGGTAAAAAGACGGAACGACCAAGAAAAAAGAAAAAAGAAGTTATTGCTGAGCCTGAACAGCAGATGTCGCTGTTAGGGTCTGCAAATTCAAGAATAGAGGATTTTCTTCGTGGGATTGACGTGAACACTCTAACTCCCATTGAAGCGTTGAATAAAATATACGAACTCAAAAATATGCTGTAGCTGAAATAATAGAAAGGGGGCAATGATAATGAGAAACGAGTTTCCTGTTACAAAGGATTTATATATGTCTTGGGGCAAAGAAAATATGTGGAAAGGCTCACGGCTGAGATTTAAAATATTGTGGATTGTCACGGCTATTTTATTGTTAGCTTTTATTGTGCTGCTGCATATAGCAGGCGACGGCAGACTGTACTTGTATGCGTATGGTGTTTCTATGATGCTGTACTGTATTTACAGAGCTTTTTTTAGAGATATTGTTCTGAATTCTTCGCAGTACAAAAGAAGCGTAAAGGCTTTTGGCGATGACAGCTGGATAAGGATTATTGAATTCGGAGAGGACGAAATTATCAGTAAAGACGGCAATGTGACCGTTAGAACCCCTTACAGCGAGATTGTTGGCATGAGAGAGGACGGCAACAAAATCTGGCTTGATACAAAAAAGAAAATGGTTATCAGGCTTTATAAGGATAAATTTGTCGGCGGTGATTTTGAAAAATTTAAGAAGCTTATATCTGTGAAGATAGGCGAATAAAAAGAGAATATTTTTTATTTTAATTAAAGTATGACGCAAATTAATGTTTGAAAGAGTGGTGTGACAATTGGGAAAAATTAACGTGCTTGATAAGCACACTGCTGAGCTGATTGCGGCAGGCGAGGTAGTGGAAAGACCTTCCTCTGTGATTAAGGAGCTTGTAGAGAATTCTATCGACTCCGGTGCAGCTGCTGTTACCGTTGAGATACAAAACGGCGGTATTACAATGATGCGTGTTACCGATAACGGCAGCGGAATTATGAGAGATGACATTCGTAATGCTTTTATTCGTCACGCTACCAGCAAGGTTAAGGTGACGGACGATCTTGATGCTATCGGAACACTTGGATTCCGAGGAGAGGCGCTTGCTTCGATTGCAGCCGTGGCGAGGGTTGACCTTCGTACCAAAGCAGATGAGGACGAACTGGGTACGCATTTTGTAATCGAGGGCGGCGATGAAGTTCTGCTGGAGGACGCAGGCTGTCCAAAGGGTACGACATTTGTTATAAGGGACTTGTTCTACAATGTTCCGGCACGAATGAAATTTCTTAAAAAGAATGTTTCGGAGGCTAACGCCGTTGCCGCTGTTGTTGACAAAATAGCCTTGTCGCATAGTGAGGTTGCGTTTACTTTTATTCGTGACAAAAAGCAGACACTCATTACTGCCGGTGACGGTAATCTTAAAAATTGCATTTACTCTGTCTTTGGCAGAGAATTTACAAGAGGTATTGTCCCCGTAGATTATGAGCTGAACGGCGTTACCGTAAAGGGTTTTGTCACAAAGCCTCAGGCGGCTAGGGCAAGCCGAGCAATGCAGAATTTCTTTATTAACGGCAGATTTGTAAGAAGCCGTACTGCAATGGCGGCATTGGAAGAGGCTTGCAAGGGTATGGTAATGGTTGGTAAATTTCCCGGCTGTGTACTGCATATCGGTTTGTCTTTCAGGGCAGTTGACGTAAATGTTCACCCGGCGAAGATTGAGGTTCGGTTTGTCAATGAAAAGCCGATTTTCGAGGCGGTTTATTACGGAGTAAAGTCTGCACTTGTCGAAGGCGATACTGTAAAGAGCTTTAAGCTGGATACGCAAAACCCTTTCGATAATCTGATAGATTCATCGGTAGTGCAGAAGCCCTACACAATGTCGCAGTACACCGTTCAAAAGATTAAGAACGAGCCTATTGTGCGACCTTCGCAGAGAGAACAGATTGACCGTACCGCTGTTAAAAATTATAATGCGATGCTTGCAGACATTTCAAAAACGGTTGACGAGGCGAAGCAGTCTGCTGATGACGATAAGCGGCATGAGCAGGAAATTTTAGAGCATTACCGGATTGACCAATCGGAGAAAAAGCCCGTACAGCTTAACAATTCAGCTTCCTATGCGAAAGGTTTGTCATACGCAAATATAGATATTATTGTTGAAGAAGAAGTGGCAGAAGTACCTGTCAAGGAAATAAATTCTGAGCAAACTGCACTTGCTGAAAATAACGATACTGAGAATATTGAAACTAAAAACGATACGTCTGAAAAGATAGATATTGATGAAAACATTACTAATGAAGCACCTGAAAATAAAATCGAAAATTCCGACAAAATAATACCGATTATTTCTGATGAAGATGGTAAAATAAAATATATCGGCGAAGCCTTTGCAACATACATTATTGTTGAAAAGGAAAGCGAGATTGTAATGGTGGATAAACACGCTCTTCACGAGAGGATTATCTACGAGAGGCTAAAGCGTGAGCAGGGTAAGAAATTCGCACAATACTTGCTGGAGCCTGTTGCTGTTACACTTTCAAGACAGCAGTATGTCGGTATACTGGAACAGCGTGATTTAATGTTTGAATCCGGCTTTGAGATAGACGACTTCGGCGGCAGTACGATACTTGTCCGTTCAGCACCGTCATTTATAGATGCGTTTGATATTCCTTCCACGGTTGAAGAAATGGCAGACCATATTTTAGACAACAAAAAAGAGATAGAGAGCGAATATACAGACTGGCTTTATCACAATATCGCTTGCAGAAGTGCAATAAAGGGCGGCGACAAAAGTTCTCCGGAGGAGCTTTTCGAGCTGTACAAAACAATGGAAAAGGACCCGAATTATCGGTATTGCCCCCACGGCAGACCAACCTCGATTACAATTTCAAAATATCAAATCGAGAAGCAGTTCGGCAGGATACAGTAACAATGGATAATAAATTAGAAAATAAAATAACACTTTTGTCGGTGGTAGGTCCTACTGCATCAGGTAAGACAAGTCTAGGCGTTGCCCTTGCAAAGCGTTTTGACGGAGAGGTCATTTCGGCTGATTCAATGCAGATTTATAAGAGTATGGACATAGCTACGGCAAAGCCCTCGGCTGAGGAGATGTGCGGAGTACCTCATCATCTTATAGGTTTTCTGCCGCCCGATGAAACATTCAGTGTGGCACAGTTTACCACTCTTGCAAAGGCGGCTGTCGAAGACATTCATTCCAGAGGAAAGCTTCCTATTATCGTAGGGGGCACGGGGCTTTATGTGGATTCTCTTCTCAATAATATAACTTTTTCGGAGAATGACTCGGACGAACAACTGAGGGCTGAGCTTCGCATGAAGGCAGAACAATTTGGCGTAATGTCGCTGATTGACGAGCTTAGAGAATTTGACCCCGAATCAGCCGAGCGGATTGAGCCGAACAATGTCAAGCGTGTTATTCGTGCGATAGAGGTTTACAGAACAACAGGCTTGACGATGACGGAGCAGAACCGCCGCTCAAAGCTGATTGAGTCGCCGTACAAAGCGGTAAAGCTTGGATTGAAGGCTAATGACAGGCAGTTTCTTTACGATAGAATTAACAGGCGTGTTGACATTATGGTAAAGTTTGGACTTCTTGACGAAGCAAGAGATGTACTCAAAGGCGAGTGCAGTCAAACAGCTAAAAAGGCGATTGGCTACAAAGAGCTTGAACCGTACTTTGAGGGTGAAAAAACGTTGGAAGAAGCACTGGAGGAGCTGAAAAAGCAGTCCCGAAGGTATGCCAAAAGACAGCTTACATGGTTTCTGCGTGATAAGGAGATTCATTGGTTTGATATAGATACATTTGAAAGCACCGCACAGCTTGAAGCTGATGCAATAGCGTATGTTGAAAGCATGACCAAACTTGCATAAAATATAATACAAGAAAGGATAATTGAATCAAATGATTGTTTTTCTGGAAGGAATAGTTATGTGTTTTGTTCTTCTTATTGTTTGTGTGATTGGAATTGCCAATGGACCGGTTGGGCTGGTTGTATTTTATGAAAATGAAGTAAAAGAACGAGTTGTTGAGCTTGGCTTAACTACAAAGGAAAGAATCAAAAGAAATTCTATTCTTTCCGCAGTTCCAATATATATGTCTATTTTGTTCTTAGTGCCATATATGGTTTACGGTGTAAACGGTGTGACGGATTTTTGGGAAGCTTATTTGCAGATGACAATTATTTTGTTGATTTCAGGATTGTTTGACCGAATATTTATTGACTGGTACTGGGTGGGTCATACAAAAACGTGGATTATCCCAGGTACGGAGGATCTTATGCCTTATATTTACGGTAAAACGCTGATTGGAAAGTGGATTTCCACAGTAGTTGGTTTTCCCATTTTGTCATTAATTATTGCTTTTGTTATGTCAATTCTTATCAAGTAGAATTGACCGTTATGCTTAAAGTGCAGGATTAAAAGCTTAATAAATAAAAATGTTTTAGTGCTGATTTTGTATCGAACATTTCAAATTTTGGAGGTCAGTTAATGGAGGAATTCAAATATTCTAACAATAAAGAAAATTATATCGAGATTTCCGATGACTCCGAGGAAAATCCACCTAAACGCAAACGATATAAAAAGAAAAAAAAACGTATTCCGCTTGGGCGAATATTAGGTGTAATTGTAGTTCTTTTCTTTCTTACATATTTTTCAATGCTGATTTATACGTCAAACTTCACGATGATAGAAACTGAAAAGGCTAGTATGTTTGAAGTGAATGATTACGTTGAGGTTGACGCCTATGCTCTAAGAAGCGAGGAGTATATACATAACACCAAGGGCGGAATAATCGCTTATGTTGTTGATGACGGCGAAAAAGTGAATGCAAGAGGAGCTGTTGCAAAAATTTTCTCAAATGAAAGCGATGTTGAAAAATGGCATGAGTACAATAAAATCAACAATGAACTTACAATGCTTCGACAAATGACTAACGCCGAAAATAATATGTTCGTTGATCTCGACACGATTGACGCTCAGATACGCAACAATCTTGTAATGTATAAAAATTATACCCAGAGTAACCGCTTAGGACTTGCCGGAGATTCAAAGCTTGACCTACAGCAGTTCTTTAATGAGAGAGTTGTTATCACAGGCGGCTCTGCAAATTTTGAAACGAGAATAGCTCAGCTTGAAACGGATTTGCAGGCAATTGATGTGTCGAAAAGTATTGGAAATGTCACCAGTAAAAATTCCGGTATCTTTATTTCAGGACTTGACGGCTATGAAAAATCGCTTGATTTCGCAAATGCAGAAAAGCTTACCGCCGGCGAGGTTGAGAATATGCTCAAAAAAAATCCGCCGGGTGACGCCGTGGGTAAGATTGTCACTACGCTTAATTGGTAT
>CACYEJ010000109.1 GCA_902773395.1 uncultured Ruminococcus sp. | reverse complement strand
CTTCTTGGGGTGTTCCGTCACCCGCAAACTTTTGAAAAAGTTTGATCAAAACTTTAATATGCTAGATCTTTTAGATTTTGAGTATAATATAATTTGCACATTCCAACGCCTCGTCATATCTTTCAAGCTCACAAAGCAGCTCCGCATAGCAAGCCTTCATTTCAATAAGCTCAATCTGATTATCACACTCGGAAATTTCACACTTCAAAATTTCTTCACCGCTGTCATATTCGCCTTTATCAAGAAGTAATACTGCTTTAAAAAAATTCTTGTTCATAAAGGCTCCTTAATCATCATCTTTAAAACGCTTTAGAAGCTCCTTTAAATCGTCCTCACCGTAAAACTCAAGCACCAAAGTACCGCTTGTTTTATTTTTCTGATTAACAGACACCTTTCTTCCAAAGCTCTCAGTCAATGAAAGTTCCACTTCACGGTAATATTGCGGACGGCGATCTATTTTTTCTTTTACGACAATTTTCTTTTCTGTAGGATCTTCTCCCTCAGTGTTAATAAATTGCACACGCTTTTCGGTTTCACGAACAGATAGATTATTTTCAATGACCTCTCGAGCAACCTCCTCCATATAATCCTCATTAGGCAAACCCAGTATTGCCCTTGCATGACCTGATGAAATATCTCCGTTAGTCAACAATGTTTTAACACTATCGGGAAGCTTCATCAATCTAAGAGTATTGGCAACAGAAGAACGTGATTTATTGACTGTACTAGCAATTTGTTCCTGAGTCATATCATACTCTTTCATAAGAGATTGATAGCCCATTGCAAGCTCCAGATCTGACAAATCCTCTCTTTGCAAATTCTCTATCAACGCCAGCTCCATAGTTTGCTCATCAGTCAGCTCTCTGATTACAACAGGCACTTCGGTCAAGCCTGCCATTCTTGCTGCTCGAAAACGTCTTTCACCGGCAACGATTTCATAGCCTCCGCCAAAAATCGGACGTACAACAAGAGGCTGCAAAACACCATGCTGTGCAATAGAGTCAGAAAGCTCATTCAGAGCCTCAGGTTCAAACTCCTGACGAGGCTGATTTTTATTTGGCTCAATCTCTGAGATTTTAAGAGTAATAGTAGTATTTTGATCTTCGCTCTCATTCTGCATAAAAATCTCGCTTAGGCCTCTGCCCAATCCGTTCTTTTTAGCACTCATTTTTTTGCTCCTTTATTTTTTCTTTTCAATTTCCTTAGAGAGCTCCATATAAGCCACGCTGCCCTTTCCGCTTCTGTCGTAGTACATAATCGGAGTACCAAAGCTTGGTGCTTCGCTAAGTCTGACAGCTCTCGGAATGACAGTGTTGAACACCTTTCTTGGGAAGAATCTCTTTACTTCCTCAACAACCTGCTGAGTGAGATTCAGTCTGCCGTCATACATTGTCAGCAGCACACCCTCGATGTCAATATGCTCATTATATGAACGCTTAACTCTTCTGACCGTATTCATTAGCTGAGAAAGTCCCTCCAATGCGTAGTATTCGCACTGAATCGGAACGAGTATTGTATCACAAAGACAAAGAGCATTTACAGTAATCAATCCAAGTGACGGCGGACAATCAATGATTATATAATCATACTCATCTCTCAACGGAATTACCGCACTTTTCAGGATAGACTCTCTATGTTCTCTGTCGGCGATTTCAAGCTCTGCCGCCGCAAGATCCAAGCTTGACGGAAGCATATCAAGATTTTTAAACTGAGTTTTTACAACAGTATCCTTTCCACTCACACCCTCAACAAAAATGCTGTATGTGCTGTACTTAACGGCTCTTTTATCAACACCAACGCCGCTTGTAGCATTTCCCTGTGGATCAATATCTATCAAAAGAACTTTTTTACCCATTTTACCAAGTCCAGCTGATAAATTCACAGCTGTGGTAGTCTTTCCTACGCCGCCCTTCTGGTTAGCAATCGCAATAATTTTACTCATTATTAATACCCTTTCTTTTCTTAATTCTGATACAATTTTTCGTATCTCTTCTTAACGTTTATATTATACCATTTTCCCGACACAATTGAAAGACTTTTTACTATATTTTAACTATTTATTTTTACACTGTAAATGTTTCACGTGAAACATTTCTATTGTTTAACATTTGTTTTACTGTTTTTTACATAAAGAATATTATGGGTATTATAAACTACTAGCGGTTTAATAGTAAGTTCTATAATTCTGTACTTTGCAAATGTTTCACGTGGAACAATTTTTCTGTTTATATTCTCCCCTTGCTATAACATATCTTTTATGTTTTTAATTATGTCTTGACACTACTGCAATTGTTTCACGTGGAACATTTTTTTAAACTTAAATTTTATTATAACAAATAATCAGTATCAATTTATCTTGAACTGTTTAATAGTTTTTACTTGTCAAATGTTACACGTGGAACAATTTTTCTGTTTACATTCTCCCCTGCAATATATATCTTTTATATCTTTAATTATTTTTTGACACTGCAATTGTTTCACGTGGAACATTGTCATATCTAATATTTAAATTATAGACTTAAAATTTCTTCAATCAAAACCAGTAATAGAATAAAGCCTTTAACATTCACTATTAATACAAACTAAATGTTTATCCAAAATTCAAGAAAACTATCCGCCCACGCCAGATATAAAGGGAATAAAAGCACGCCCTTTCTGTAAAAGAAGCAATCAGGAGACCGAGAGTATAATAACCCAGCGTGGGCATTACAAAGAAGTAAGATAGAAAAACCATAGGGGGAGATTCTAAAGAGGGGGCAAAAAACTTAACTTTCCTTACGACTTTTTTTTGCCCCCTCTTTAGCACGCTTTTGTGGACGATCGGCGTG
>CACYEJ010000108.1 GCA_902773395.1 uncultured Ruminococcus sp. | reverse complement strand
GAGAACAGATTTGGAAAGATACAGATTGGTAACAGGAAGTTTATATCAGGAAGTCATCTGTGCCTAGAGTGCGGCGACTAATTTACAACGTCAAAATTTATTACTATACTCAAAATCTAAAAGATCTAGCATATTAAAGTTTTGATCAAACTTTTTCAAAAGTTTGCGGGTGACGGAACACCCCAAGAAGTCAAGCCGCTAGGCGAAGACTGATTGGCAGGTGTTCCTAATGCAGAGCCCAGTCGCTGACGAAACCAAATCAGCGTAGAAGAATAAACTGCCCTCAGCGAAACTAAATAAACTTTCTATAGTGGGAATAAATCAAAGCAATCTTTAAGATAATATCTTTTGTTTCAAACGCAAACAGGCAAGAGCTTGCGAATTGCCGGTTTTAGAAAGATAAGTGCTAAATCTTAACGCTTTCGAGTATAATTGTTCTAATACTAAAATTTTAATCGAACTCTTTCAAAGGCATATTAAAGAAAGCCTGTCAAAGAAAGATTTAAGCAAATATCCGTAATGGTGAAAGTTGCTGTGAATTATTATTAAGCGATGTTAAAATTCTTGTATAAAAACCCGAAAACAAATTTATTAGAAATAGTTGCAATTTTGTTTTAATTATGGTATAATACTAAAGCATTTGAACCGTTGTCGGATTTTGTATCCGCAATGCGTTTCACTGCCCGGTGATTTTTTTCACCGCACAATGAAGCGGACAGTCCTCTGCTGTGCAAGAGTTACTTCGCCTTGCAGGGTATGAATGTCTGTAAACTTTAGGAGGATTTATAAAATGGATGCATTGAAGTTGATTGCTGCCGATTCCGTAAAGGCAGAAGTACCTGAGTTCAGAGTAGGTGACACTGTAAGAGTAAGCGTTAATATCCGTGAGGGTGAGAGAGAGAGAATTCAGGCTTTCGAGGGTACTGTTATCGCTAGAAAGAGCAGCGGCGTTGCTGAAACATTTACAGTTAGACGTGTTGCTTATGGCGTAGGCGTTGAGAGAGTTTTCCCACTTCACAGCCCCAACGTAAAGGATATTAAGGTTATCAGACACGGTAAAGTTAGAAGAGCTAAGCTCTATTATCTCCGTGACAGAGTTGGTAAGGCTGCTAAGGTTAAGGAGAAAATCGTTAAGAACTAATCCTTGCCGCACATACAGTTTAACGGTTTTAAAGAGGGGCTGTTTGTCCCTCTTTTTAATTTAAAAAAATTTAATAAAATTTGCAAAAAATAAATAGTATTTCCATAATAGATGTGATATAATATAAAAGGACAATTTTTTATTTCAGTCAGTGATAAATGCTTTACAGATAGAGCTGTTGGCATTGTTTTGATTTAGCTGATTTCTAAAATATAAAAGGTGCGGTGATATTTTTATATGGATACTAAAATATTTGATAAGGTTCAAGAACCTAATAAAACAGAAAAAGATCATATCTCAGAGGAGAATGTGCCTGATTTAGCAACTGTCAATCTCAATGATGACCCCGTTGAGCGTGAGCTTTCCGAAGAAGAGGCTAAGGGCGAAAATCATAAGAAAAAAAGGAAGGATTCTCCTTCGTCTTTCATAAGCGGACTTTATGATTGGGTGTCGGCATTTTTGTTTGCATTGGTATTTGTAGTTTTGCTGATGACGTTCTGTTTCCGTTTGGTTGATGTTGACGGCTCGTCAATGCTCCAGACCTTGCAGGACGGTAATAAGGTTGTTGTTACAGGTTTGAATTATGAGCCGCAGGTGGGAGATATTGTGGTTATCAGCCACGGTGCGGAGCTTGATAAGGCTCTTGTAAAACGTGTTATTGCAGTTGGCGGTCAAACGGTTGATATCAATTCCGAAACAGGCGAGGTAATTGTTGACGGAGTTGTACTCGATGAACCGTATATCAACGGAAAAACTGTTGCTGAGGGTGACATGGAATTTCCGCTTCAGGTTACTGAAAATACGGTATTTGTTCTGGGAGATAACAGACCGATTTCTAAAGACAGCCGTTATCAGGAAGTAGGACTTATTGATAACGAGAGTATTATCGGTAAGGTTCGTTTCAGACTTTATCCTTTCGATGAATTTGGAAAGGTGAAATAATAATCAAGAGGTGGTACTGTGAAAATAAAAATTGCTTTAGTAATTGCGGCGTTGGCAGTGTGTTCGTCTTTTTGTGCCTGCTCTTCAAGCTCAAACAGCGGCAATAATACAGAAAATAATGCTAACACGGCTGTATCTGAAAAGGCTGCCGACAATTCCTCCGCTCCGGCAGATGAATCAGGCAGCGAGGACGGAGAATTGGCAGACTTTGAGGATATGCTTAAAAAATTCGAGCCGCCGGCAAATACAATCAAAATTGATATGGAAGCAGAAGATCCGAGCAATGACGAGATTACTTTCACTATTGACGGCGAGGGTAAAATCCAGAATTATACATATACCGTAAATGGTATTAAAGTGTTGATGACCTATGATTACGATTACCCTGAGGAAGGCAAGTTGTGGGCTTTGGCTTTCAGCGAGGACGGAACTGTAATCGGTGAGAAGACTTTTTCCTTTAACAGAAGTGAGAATGCAAAGGGTTTCTCGGAGTATGAAGGGTACTATTTTAAGGGTATTGAAATAGTTAAGTGATTTTGTTTCATAATGATTGTAAATATTTTTTGAAGCATTGAGTTGAGATTTTTAATAAAGAAAATCTATGTAGATTATTAAAATTGATATGCGATTGATTGAGAGCTGTCAGACTGTGGTTTGACAGCTTTTATTGGAATTATAAAATAAGATTACCTTTAGATTTGATTTTTATTTAAGGTGAAATAGTAAGAGAGGTGACATCTTGTATGAAAAAAAATAACGGTGCTATAAAAGGAAAGCGTCAAAGATATGCTGAGAAAAACAAACAGCAGTCACAGTCCGGAAAAACTTATAAAAAGCAAGGTGAGCAGAAATCCAGATCACCAAAATCAGCAGCAATAAGAGCCGAAAGAGCCGCACATAAAACAGCTCGTAAAATGCGTGAGCCGTCATATAACAGAGATTTAAGTCAGAACTCTCAATATATCCAGTGGTTTCCGGGGCATATGACAAGAACGAAACGACAAATACAAGAGGATTTAAAATTGGTTGATGCTGTGGCTGAGATTATTGACGCAAGACTTCCATTAAGCAGCCGAAATCCCGATTTGCCTTCACTGCTTGGCAATAAGCCGAGAATAATTCTTATGAACAAATGTGATTTGGCAGACCCAAAGGCTACCAAGCTTTGGATTGAATATTTCAGGAATCAAGGCTTGAAAGCGATTGAACTCGATTGTAAAACCGGCAGGGGTTTAAATCAGTTTGTTACTGTTATTCGTGATGTCCTCAGCGAGCAAATTTCCAAGTGGGAGAGCAGAGGAATGAAAAATCATTCGCTCAGAGTTATGATAGTCGGAATTCCTAATGTTGGAAAATCATCGTTTATCAACAGAATATCAAAGAGTACCAAAGCGAAGGTTGAAGATCGCCCCGGTGTGACACGAGGTAATCAGTGGTTCACGATTGATAAGAATATTGAGCTGCTGGATACTCCCGGTGTTTTGTGGCCTAGATTTGATGACCAGCTTGTGGGTGAGCGTCTTGCGTTTACAGGGGCTGTTAAAGATCAAATTATGGATACTGAGCAGCTTTCACTCAGATTGCTTGAGTATTTGCAGAAGAATGTAAATTCGGTATTTCTTGAAAGATTTGAGCTTGAGGAAAATGAAATTTCAGATATGCCGCCGCATGAGCTTCTGGAGCTTATCGCAAAGAAAAGAGGAATGCTTGCCGCAAAGGGCGAAGCAGATACAGAGAGAGCTGCTGTAATGGTGCTTGATGAATTCAGAGCGGCGAAGCTTGGCAGAATCACACTGGAGCTGCCGGCATAAGCAGGAGGTATACATCAAATATGGATTGGTTAGAGTATGAGAACAAAGCAATTGAAAGTGGCTATAAAAATATATGCGGTGTTGACGAGGCAGGCAGAGGACCTCTTGCTGGACCTGTTTGTGCAGCGGCTGTAATCCTGCCGGAGGGAAAAATCATCGAGGGTGTGAACGATTCGAAAAAGCTTACAGAGAAAAAAAGAGAGGAGCTTTTCGATGTTATCAAGGAGGAAGCTGTTGCTTACTCTGTAGGCTGGGCGAGCGTAGAAGAGGTAGAGGAAATAAATATTCTTAACGCAGCAATGCTTGCAATGAAAAGAGCTGTTGAGGGGCTTTCTGTCAAGGCAGATTTTGCGTATATTGACGGAAATAAAATTCCCAATGTTGAAATTCCATGTGAAGCAGTTGTCAAGGGCGATGCAAAATCTATGTCTATAGCGGCAGCGTCTATCCTTGCAAAGGTGAGCCGTGACCGTTTGATGATTGAATATGCAGCTGAGTATCCGGAGTATGGATTTGAGAAACATAAGGGCTACGGCACAAAGGCTCATAACGAGGCTATCTTGAAGTATGGAGTTACGCCTATTCACAGAATGAGTTTTTTGAAAAAATTATTTGAAAAACAAAAAAATGCAGAATAACAGAGATTTTACTATCAGGCAGCGTGGAATTGCCGGAGAAATGTATACCCGTGAATATCTGAAAACTCACGGCTATCAAATTGTAGCTGCGAATTATTCAAGCCGCTGCGGTGAGGTGGATATTATTGCTGAGAATGAAAAGTATATAGTTTTTGTTGAGGTTAAAACGAGAACGGCGAATTCCTTTACTGGCGGTTTCGAGAGAATTACAAAATCCAAAATTCGCAAATTTACCAAGACGGCATTGATATATCTCACGAAGAATCATATCACTAAGCAGCCAAGAATTGATTGTGCTGAGGTTGTTGTTGATGAGAAAAATAATAAGCTAATCAGTATTTCATATATTGAAAATGCGGTTGATGATTGGCAGCTTTATTAGAGCAAAATAGATTTTTGACTAATTTAGCAGGAAGGGAGCAGCTATATTTATGATACAGGATATATTTCCTCACAAGCTGGATAATGCTTATAAAAATCTAACACCTGAGGAGAACGACTTTGTTGTAGTGTTCCGAGATAAAAGTGTTGCGGTTGAAAAGATATCCGAAGATAATTACCGATTTCCGAAATATTCCGAGATGAAAAGCTCAGTTAAAAATAATGACCTGCGATACCTGTTTTCCGTAGACAATGCAGCGTTTTTTCTGTATAGCACAAACACTAATGATGAGCTTGCGGCAGAGGTGAATTTTCTTCCGCTTAAATATGTTCGTAAAATGAAATATGCCGGCTTCAAGGAAATGTATTTTCTTATTTGTACGGCGTGGCATCTTCATTCTTGGTATATGGATAATATTTACTGCGGAAGCTGCTGCGGCAGACTCATGCACGGAGAAAACGAACGTGTTTTGATTTGTCCGGACTGCGGCAGAAATATTTATCCGAGGATATCTCCGGCGGTGATTATTGGTGTAACAAACGGTGACAAAATTATCATGTCAAAATACGCCGGCAGAGCGTATAAGGGTTACGCACTTCTTTCTGGCTTTGTGGAAATCGGAGAAACTTTGGAGCAGGCAGTCGCACGTGAGGTAATGGAAGAAGCAGGCATTAAAGTTAAGAATATACGGTATTACAAAAGTCAGCCGGGCGGTATTGACGGAAACATTCTTGCCGGATTTTTCTGTGAGCTTGACGGCAGCGATTCGCTCACGGTAGACGAAAATGAGCTTGAATTTGCAGCTTGGTTTAAAAGAGAGGATATCCCCGTGGAGGACGACGGTTTCAGTCTTACGTATGAGATGATAGGCGTATTCAAGAGTCGAGAAGCCCCGACAGGCAAAACGGCAACGCCAGACGAACCGGCAACGCCGAACGAAATACGCACACCGACTTTTTGAGTTAGGTGACTTTACCGCCTGCGTCAAAATTTGTTCCT
>CACYEJ010000107.1 GCA_902773395.1 uncultured Ruminococcus sp. | reverse complement strand
TTTTGGTTAAAACAAAAAACAGGCAAGAGCTTGCGAATTGCCGGTCTGAGAAAGATAATTGCTAAATCTTAACGCTTTCGAGTATAACTCAATTTTAAGTATACATTATAGAAAACTATGTTATAATATTTAAACATAGTTATTCAGACATATTCAATAATTTAAATTCGATTCTTTTATAATTATCGATTTCGAGATTATCTCTCATAAGCTCAAGGTTATTGTGCAAAATCAACTTTTCTTTTTGAGTTTTTTTTAGCTGCTTGATTCTGTATTCAAGTCTTGAAGCAAGCACACGGCTGTCACTCTCCCACACTGCTTCAAGATTTTGGGCGGCGTGGGTTTTTGTGTATTTAGCACATTTTTCGTTTTGGGTGAAATGTTCCGTCATTCTACGCTTTACGTTGGTGGTGATACCTGTATAAAGGCTGCCGTCTGTACAGCGTAGTATATATGTATAGTATTTTTTGTCACTCATATTTTTGATTTGCTCCAAGTTTTTTTGTGGGGGTTTGGTGAGAGTTCTTATTCAATATGTTACTTTTTAAAAATAAATTTTGACGCAGGCGGTAAAATTACTCAACCCCAAAAAGTCGGTGTGCGTTTTGCCTGTCGGGGCTTCCCGACCGATTTTCGTCCGGCGTTGCCGGTTTGATATCATTTATAATATTTCCATTTTCAACATTCTTCTCAATAAATTTCTCCCTAGCATATTCCCATAATAGCTCCGAACCCTCGCTTGTCTTTTTATTCCTATCAAGAATTTTACTCAACACAACGGAATGTTCTCTCCACGCTTTACCTCCCGTATGGTCATTAAGCATCATTGGCTGTAAATTATCCATAACATGTGCAAATTTCGCCTCTGCCGTATCTCCCCTCTCAAACTCGTTCCAAAGCTCACGCAGCTCCTCTCCCTTTTCCTTTGGGAGAATCCCGAAAATTCTATCAGCGGCTTTTCGCTCACGTTCACCCTGAGTCTTTTTTGCCTCATCGTCATAGGCGTAAGTATCGCCTGCATCTATCTCCACAATATCATGAATCAGAATCATTGTTACTGTTTTTAAAACGTCAATTTTTTCGTTTGAGTATTCGCTCAAAAGAATCGCCATTAATGCGGCGTGCCAAGCGTGTTCGGCGTCATTCTCCTTTCGTGCTGCTTCTGTGAGATACGTTTGTCTGCCGATAAATTTTTCCCTGTCAATCTCACGGAAAAAGTCGAAAAGTCTGTTTAAATGTTCGTCATACATTTACGATGTCCCCTTTTTTTATTTGGTAATATTATAACATATTTTAACAAAAAATTCTACATTTACGATTTAATTTTTCTTTACTTTTACGAGAAAATATGGTAAAATTATATTGTAAAATTATTCATTGATAGGAGGAATCCTTATGTTAAAAAAATGTTTTGCAGAATTTCTCGGAACAGCAGTGCTTGTTACATTCGGCTGCGGAGTTGCTGCAACTAACGGACTAGGTGCAGGCTATGTAGGAATTGCCCTTGCATTTGGTTTTGTGATTGTTGCAATGGCGTATTCGGTAGGCAATGTTTCGGGCTGCCATGTGAATCCGGCTGTATCTCTTGCAATGCTCATTAACGGCAAGCTTACGCCGGCTGAGTTTGCAGGATATGTTATCAGCCAGTTTTTAGGAGCAATTGCCGGCGGATTTATTCTGTATGGTATGTTTACAGGCAGTACGTTCCTTGCTCAAAACGGAATGGGCACAAACGGCTACGGTGAGCTTTCAGCAGTACACATCAGTGCTGGAGGTGCATTTATCACAGAGATTGTGCTTACATTCGTGTTTGTATTTGCGATTTGCGGCGTGACAAGCAAAGCTGAGTTTGGCAACGCTGCCGGTCTGGTAATTGGACTTTCACTCACACTTGTTCATCTTCTCGGACTTCCGCTCACAGGAACATCTGTAAACCCGGCAAGAAGCTTCGGCGCTGCTCTTGTATCGGCTATCTTTGGTTGTGCAAACGGCTCTGCTGCATTGGGACAGGTTTGGTTGTTTATTGTTGCTCCGTTGATTGGCGGTGCATGTGCTGCGATTGTTTACAAAGCAATCTACACTCCGGAGCCTGTTAAAGAAGCTGCACCTGCTAAGCCGGCTGCAAGTAATCAGGCAAAGAATCGCCCAACTGCTAAAAAGAAGAAGAGATAATTTTCTATTAACAAAACGAAATCCGCTTCCTATTCTGTATTGAGGAGCGGATTTTTATTTCACATAATTTGTTTTTCAATCCAAGCCATGAGCAGATTAACAATTTTCCTCTGCTGCTCCTCCGTCAAACGGCAATTCATCGGCACTCTATACCACTTATTCAAACACCCTCTACAGCAGCAGGCACAAGCATGCTGAGCTTTAAAAACAGGGTGTCCCTTCATAGGCGTCTGCTTCCCGTCATTTGGAATATTCTCCGGAGCAAGCCTTGCGCGGATAAAATCCTCTGCGTGGGAGCGTATAGCTGCCATACCCTTTCGGTTGATGTATTCAATATCCGTATCCGACAGCCTGAAACGTGACCGAAAGTTTGAACGGCTCAGCTTGTTCAGCGCTTCGTCAATTGATTGCATTTTACGTTCACTCCATTATTTGTAACATTCATTAACATTATTTTTAACATTATTCCAGTACAATTAATTTATAATTCTATATTGCAAATTATAAATCTTTTTTCTTATGCAAATATGAATATTTTTATAAATATTTCACATAACGTTTGACATTTCTTGTTAAATGTAATATAATTATCACATACATAAAAATTGGAAAGGGTGAGATATATGAATTATGTAATGTCAGACATTCACGGTGAATACGATAAGTTTCTCGAAATGCTCCAGAAGATAGATTTACAGAACGATGACACATTATACATTCTTGGAAACGCCGTTGATATAGGCTCTGAGCCGCTCGAAGTTCTCAACGAGATGGCTGACCGCCCTAATGTTTATCCGATAATTGGAAACCACGAACAGATGGCGGTAGATGCGCTTTCACTGCTGATGGACGACATAGCCGAGGGTAGGCTTGACAAGCTCAGTCCGAACACAATGCAGGCGATTGCAGAATGGAAAAATCAGGGCGGCATGACTACTCTTGAAGAATTCATAAAACTTGTTGAAGAAGAGCGGCAGGATATACTTGACTATCTGTGCGACTTTGCCAATTTTGAGGTGGTTGACACAGGCGGCAAAACTTTTATACTGGTACACAGAGGTTTAGGAAACTTTGAGAAGAAGGGCAAAAAGCTTAAAAGCTACTCGGTTAAGGATCTCACAAAAACCGAAGTTGACTACGAAAAACAATATTTTGATGACGATTCAATATATATAGTTTCAGGACACACTCCGACTTATACTCTTTGCGGAGAAGATAAAATTTACCAGTCGCATAACAATATCTGTATCAATTGCGGAGTTGCTGAGGGCAGAAAACTCGGCTGTTTATGCTTGGATACTATGGAAGAGTTTTATATATAATATAATTCGAGTTATATAAATAAACACGCAGCTATTTTTTATGAACGGCTGCGTGTTTTTATTTGTCTTTCTACGACCGGCAATTCGCAAGCTCTTGCCTTTGTCTGTTTTATTGGATAGTTATTTTTTCATCACCGAGAGTTAGTTTAACTCATTCAAAAACTTTCTAATCCTATCCAACGCTTCCTTAATATGCTGCACCGAATATGAATAAGATACTCTCACAAATCCCTCGCCGCTTTCTCCAAACGCATTTCCAGGAACAACCGCCACATGCTTCGACATAAGCAGCTGCGATGCAAACTCCTCCGAGCTTAACCCCGTTGATTTGATGCACGGGAACACATAAAACGCTCCCTTTGGCTCAAAGCATGTAAGACCCATTTCATTGAATGAATCAACAATCAAACGTCTTCTCATATCGTACTGCTCACGCATTTCCTCTATATCGGGATCGCCGTTTTGCAGAGCCTCTATTGCCGCATACTGTGCAGTTGTCGGGGCGCTCATAATTGCATACTGGTGCAGTTTTGTCATCTGAGCGATAATCGGCTCAGGACCTAACGCATAGCCCAATCTCCAGCCGGTCATTGCAAATGCCTTTGAGAATCCGCTGACTATTACAGTTCTCTCCTTCATGCCCTTGATTGACGCAAACGAAGTCGGCTTTATGCCATATGACAGCTCGGCGTATATCTCATCTGACAAAACTACAAGGTCATGCTTCTCTATCACCGGAGCAATCGCCTCGTAATCCTCTTTGCTCATTGACGCACCTGTCGGGTTGTTCGGGTACGGCAAAATCAACAGCTTTGTTTTATCTGTTACCTTCTCTTCGATTTCCTCCGGCGTAAGGCGGAAGTCGTTTTCTGCTTTCGTTTCGATGATAACCGGCGTCGCGCCTGCCATAACCGTGAGCGGCTCGTAGCACACAAAGGACGGCTGAGGAATCAGCACCTCGTCCCCCTCTTCAACAAGACAGCGTAAAGCTCCGTCAATCGCCTCTGAACCGCCTACTGTAACTAATGTGTCTGTATCAGGCTGATATGTTACGCCAAAACGCCGCTCAAAGTAGTTGCAAATCTCAACTCTAAGCTGAGAAAGTCCTCTGTTCGGAGTGTACCATGTTTTGCCCTTTTCAAGCGACTTGATACCGGTTTCTCTGATATGCCACGGCGTCTGAAAATCCGGCTCGCCAATGCTCAATGAAATTACGTTATCCATTTCGTTTGCGATGTCAAAAAACTTTCTGATACCGGACGGTTTTGTACTTTTTATTTTATTATTTAAAAAACGATCATAATCCATTATACTATACATTCCCTTTCGTCCTTGTCAGAACCTAAGTTCTGCATATCAACCATGTTCGACTTATACTTTGTGAGTATGAAGTGAGTGCTGGCGGAAAGAACCGAGTCAAGCGGCGACAATCTCTTTGCTACGAACAATGCAATCTCCTGAATAGAGTGACCCTTCACAAAAACCGCAAGGTCATAATTGCCTGCCATAAGATACACGCCCTCTACCTCGCTAAAGGACATCACACGCATTGCGATATCGTCAAAGCCCTTGTCACGCTTAGGCGCAACCTTCAGCTCAATCAATGCGCGAACCTCTGAGCCGGGCACTTTCTCCCAGTTGATAAGCGCCTTATAGCCGCAAATAATGCCCTGCTCCTCAAACTCGGCAATCTGCTTTCTTACCTCTTCGGCAGTCGTGTTAAGCATTGCCGCAAGCTCGTGATCGGTAAACTTACAGTTATCCTGCAATAATTCAAGCAAATGATTTTTCATAACATTTCTCTCCTTTTTGTAAACAGTAATGGAAATATATTTTATTTTTTATGACGCTTCTTAAAAAGGCTGAGCGACGAGAACGCATACAGCTTGAAATCCTCTCCCTCATACCTCTCCATGCAGACAGCCGCATATCCCAGCACAAGCCAAAAAAACGTTGTCATAATGGTGACGTCATAAATCAGTGTTTTTTCAAAAAAAGCATACACGCAGTAAGCCGCAATGAACGATGCCATACACGGGAAAATATCACTCTTAATCGTAGGCTTGACAGTGAAGATAATTCTCACCATTCGCCACCCCAAACAAACAGCGAAACCCAGAAACAAAATGAATCCCAAAAATCCCGAACACACTATAATTGTCAAATAGCCGTTGTGAAGATCGCTGTACTTCATTTTGTTATTATTATAACGGTTGCCGTAAATAGTTACGTTGCCCTTGCCCACACCGAAAAACGGGTGATGCTTAATGACGTTCACGCCCTGTTTAAAGAGTTTAATTCTGCCGCTGTCGATGTTCTTGTTTTCATGCTCAAAGGTAATTTTGTTAAGCTCATCATCTCTATCCTCAAACACATTGACGGACTGTTCGGGCGAGCTCATAACCTGCGTTGCGCCTGTCTGAGTGACGTATCGCAAGGCAAAAATTGTTGCGGTTATAGCAACAAAACCGACTATCAACGCAAGCACTCTTTTGAACAAAATTCCAAAATGAATCTCTTTACCGCCAAACCAGCGATAACATATATATGCAATTGTATAGCAGACAATAATAAGTATCGCAGCATTTGAATCTGTAAGAAAAATAACAAACACATTAAGCAATGCCGACACAAGAATAATTGCTCTTCTCACCTTTGTTAAAGGCTTGCCCGTCACGCCCCTGACAAAGTCGCCCTGCCAAAGAATATGACAGCCAAACGCCGCGCAAAACGATGTAAAAGCCATAAGATTCGGATTATAGTATATTCCTGTAAACCTGTTCTCGTATACCACAAGATACCCGAAAACATAAGATATACTTTTGCCGATAGTATAAAGTGTGATAAGGCTGACAATATTTATTGCAAGCGACAGCCAAAGCAAAATATTACATAGGACATATATTTCCTTATAAATTTTCTTTCTGCCGTCGTCGGTACGTGCTTCGATATGTAAGCCGTAAAAGACGAAGAATATCACAGGCAAAAACAGAATCATACCCACACTTAGCCATATGCCGTCGCTGTAGCCACGAATAATCACAGTAAGAATATTTGTGGCGACAAACAGCACCAGCCAACCATAATAATTCACTTTTTTTATATTGAGATTATATACATAATTCTTAAAGAAAATAGACAATCCCCATAGGAAAAGGAACACCGCAATGACAATTGCCGGGACACTGATATAACCAATTTGACATATTAACAAATCAATAACAAACGCAATTCTGAATACCGAAGTATTATTTCGAAGAGCATCTAACCGATTGTTATCATGCTCCACTTTATCACAGCCTTTCATAGATAGAAATCTGACGGACTGACTATGAAGCAACCTTTACCACCGTCAAAATCATTACGTAAAAGTCGTAAAAGAAGTTAAATTTTTCTATATATTGAAGATTGAATTTCATTTTTTGAGGAAGAACATCTTCCACATAAGCCTTTTCAACATCGTCGGCATTCTCCAGAAGCTCTTCTTCACGGCGAAACTCGATACTTGTCATTGAAGTAATACCGGCAGGCATTAAGAGAGTAGCGTACATTTCGGGGGTATATTTTTCGACATATCTTTCCACCTCAGGGCGAGTACCCACGAAAGACATATCGCCGGAAATGACGTTAAAGAGCTGAGGCATTTCATCGAGCCTATACTTACGCAAAACGTGACCGACTTTAGTAATACGGCTATCCGAGCCGGAAGTAACCTGAGCATTTTTAGAATTATCGTTGACGCACATTGTACGGAATTTAAATATTCTGAACACTTTGCCGCCGGCAGTCACACGCCGCTGACGGAAGAAAACCGGACCTTTTGAATCGGCTTTGACAAGCGCCGCCACTACAGCCATAGGAATTGCCAAAATGACAATCATAACAACAGCAAATATCACATCGAAAAAACGTTTAAAAAACAAATCAATTTTTTTCTTTTCGAGAATACGGTAATATTTTAGTACATCGTCATTCTGCATATTCACGGGCAGGGAGTCATATTTCGGTAAAAGCATAATTAACACAAGCCTTGAATTTATTATTAACGGTGGATATAAAGATGTATCCATTTGGAGAATATCCACCATATAAAAAATATTATACACTTTTTTACAAGGATTTTCAACTGTTTTTTTTAAGTATAGATAAGCAAATTAAAAAAAAGCGGAACGCATTATCCAATTGGCAAGAAAAAATTCTCTCCCCCTCGGCAATACGTTCCGCTTATAATTTTATTCAATAATAATTTTCACATCATATTATGTGACCGGCAACGCCGGACGAAAATCGCACACCGACTTTTTGAATTAGGTGACTTTCTCGCCTGCGTCAAAATTTGTCCCTAAGCGTAACACATCAATCGCTCACTATTACTCCATCATATTCTCAAATTCATTCAAATTAAATCCGCTGTAGAGATCTTCAAACGTATATCCGTATTCGTAGATATCTATTACCCTCCAGTCGGAACCGTCCTTGCAAAGGAACAGCGTGAATCTATCCTCATATTCCTTAGAACCGCTCTTCGCTGTAATCTCAATATCCGCAAGTATAAGACCGTTAGTGTTAAAGTCCTTCTTGCTAATACGCTGAACAAGCTCGTTGAATTTGTCACGCTCTTCGTCTGTTGCTTCTTCCTCGGCTGTTATCTCGTACTCAGCCTTGTAGTTGTCGCCGACATTGTATTTAAACTCTGAATCGTATTCGTTTGCAACGTCCTCAAAGCTGTCAGCGCAAAGATCCTCTACATAACTGTTAAGGTCGCCGCCTGCCTCTTTAGATATCTCGCCGTCCATAAGGATATCATATGTTTCCATTGTGTAAACTATCGCCTGCTTATAGCTCGGAGATACCTCGGCACTCATCGCCTCGCCGTCTTGCGCCAAAAACGCAGTCATAAAACGATCTATCGTCTTATCCGGATCCGAACCAAACGCCTTAGTCACTCCTACTCCAATAGCCGCAAGAATAGCTACGCCTGCTACAGCCGCAATCACAATCGTCAAAATCTTCTTATTGCCGCCAAGCTTTCCCATAACCCCATTTGCCGGAGCGTTCGGGTTTGGGTTCATGTTCGGATTAAATCCGCCGTTAGGGTTCTGATTGGGGTCAAAGCCGCCGTTCATGCCGGAATTAAATCCGCCGTTTTGATTTTGGTTCGGGTCAAAACCGCCGTTCATACCGGAATTAAATCTGCCGTTTGAATTTTGATTCGGGTCAAAGCCGCCGTTCATACCGGAATTAAATCCGCCGTTAGGGTTCTGGTTCGGGTCAAAGCCGCCGTTCGGGCTTGGATTCATCGCCGGATTCGGCATATCCCCTCCAAAACCCATTGGCTGTGGAGTTTCCGGCGTTACTGGTGAGCCGCAGTTTCCGCAGAATACAGAATTATCCGGCAGTTGTGCGCCGCAGTTTTTACAAATCATATGGTTTGCCTCCTTAAATTATACTTCTTCAAAGCTATATACTCTCCACGAGTCATTATTTTCCAGAGTAAGAATAAGCTTTATATTCTTTGTAGCCTGCTTGCCGTTGGCGGAAGCAGTTATCTTTATCTTGACAATTCTTGCATCTGATACAATGTCCCTCTTGTCGGGCAGTGTCATTTTGTCTATCAGGTCATAATATTCGCTGTCCGACATGCTGTAGTTATCTACCGTCTTGAATTTGAGCCGATTGTAATCCTTTGTGCCAAGCTCATCATCGAAGTACTCGTAGATATGCTCCAGCTTTTGTTTAGTTTCCTCGTCAAGCTCCGCATAATTATCGTCAGGGTCGGCATTGTAGAAAACATCATCGCTGTACATGTCAACTATTTTCGAATATTCATAGTCGTCAAAATACGTTTCAAAATAGCGAACTGTTCCACGGTAATCGCTATACTCATACACCGCTGCCGCGCCTACAAGCAAACCCAAACCAATCACGGCAACTATCATGAACTGAAGCACCTTTACTATCACTGCACCGGCACTATGCTTATCATCTCCGCCAATCCTCTGATATACTACATTGCTGCTGCCGGAATACTGTTCGCTGCCGTTGCCGTAGTTATTGTAGCCGTCATGATAGCTGTCGTCGCTTTTATGCTGCTGTTGAGAATTCGTCATATCTGTGAAGAATGCACCGCACATTGCACATCGCATTACGTTGTCGTGATTTTGTGTTCCGCACTTTCCGCAGTATTTCATAGTGTGATTATGTCCCTCCTTTATGTAACGGAATTATTATACTCAAAATCTAAAAGATATAAAATATAAAAGTTTTGATCAAACTTTTTCAAAGGCGCCCCGAAGGAAGTGCCCTTGGGGTATTTGCGGGTGACGGAACACCCCAAGAAG
>CACYEJ010000106.1 GCA_902773395.1 uncultured Ruminococcus sp. | reverse complement strand
TTAAACTTTTTGTAATTTCTTGTTTATAATACTTCTGATTACTAAAACAGTAGTTTCATAAAATTGTAAATTTTTTGTTAATAGAGTAACTTGTTTGAAAATAAAACAAAAAAATTGTCATAATTTTGATTTTAAAGAATAAAACGTCAGTTTATTAAATTAAAGCATAAAAGTAATCGTCTATAAAAAAGATAAAAAACACCCAAAATAAAGTAAAATATAACCCCTAAAAGTTGTTAAAATCAACAAGTTACAAGAAAATAAAGCGAACTAAACTATATACAAACATTATACTATATTAAGTATAATTATGTCAAACAAAATTTGACGTTCATTAAGAAGAAAGAATAGAGAATTGAGCGATGATAATAGTGATGTACAATTTTTGATTATTGCTGATAAAAAAGGCTTCAAGACGGGACAGAATTTGTAGTGTGACACTTTTTAAAAAGGTATTGCAAAATTCGCAGTATGATGTTATAATCAAATCAATTATGATTACTTTTATTTTGATTGGGGTTATATCGGGATAAAGGTTGATAAAATTCAAGGAAAGAAGGAAGTGATGGTCACTGATGGGCAGATTTTTGAAGGACTTTAAAAAATTCTTTAACTACATAATTTTCTCATCAAAAGCCGAATTGAAGTCGGAGGTTGCCGACTCGTTTTTGAGCTGGCTGTGGTGGTTTCTTGATCCATTGCTGTACATGCTGGTATATTCGTTTATCGCTGTTGTTGTGTTCAAAAGCAGCGTGCCGTACTTTCCCGTGTTTGTATTTCTCGGACTGAATACGTGGACGTTTTTCTCAAAGACCGTCAAAGCAAGCGTAAAGCTTGTGTCAAACAAAAAGATGATCGTCACAAAGGTATATATACCAAAGTATATGTTTGTTTTCGAGAAAATCGGTGTGTACGGCTTTAAAATGGTAGTATCGAATTTACTCGTTGTAATTACAATGGTGGGTTACCGTGTTCCTCTTACGTGGAGAGTGTTCTGGGTAATTCCCATAACGCTTGTGCTTATTATGGTTACGTTTGGCGTAAGCGCGATTGTCATGCACTTTGGCGTGTTTGTAGAGGACTTGCTTAACGTTATTACCGTTGTGCTGCAATTGGGATTTTACCTTTCTGGTATCTTTTACACAATCGAACCAATTGGCTCAATTAAGGGCAGAGTTCCTGAGCCTTACGATCATCTTCTTGTGAAGCTTAACCCTATGGCTCTGCTCATTACAGATTTAAGACGTGTGCTGCTTTATGGCTGCGATCCGCATTGGGTTATGCTGCTTGCGTGGTGCTTTGTCGGCTGTATGCTTTCGCTGATTGGTACTACTATTATTTATAAATTTGAAAACAGTTATGTAAAGGTGATTTAACTTATGGCAGAAAATGTTGAATATGCTATTTCTGTAAATGATGTAAAAATCAGATACAGAGTTTTTAAAAAGATTTCCTTACTCAAAACAATTCTTGCGCCGCATAAGTATAAGAAAACTGAGCTGTTCGAGGCTGTTAAGGGCGTCACCTTCAACGTTCCTAAGGGACAGATTCTCGGTATTGTGGGCAAGAACGGAAGCGGAAAGTCAACGCTGCTTAAAGCGATTGCAGGTATTTTTTCCCCTGATGAGGGTACAATTGATTTGCACGGACATTCTGTGTCGCTGCTGTCAATTGGCGTTGGCTTTCAGAATAAGCTAAGCGGCAGAGAAAACATCTACCTTTCGGGTATGCTTTTGGGATTTAACAAAGAACAGATTGACGAGAAGCTTGATGAGATTATCGAGTTCTCGGAGCTGGGCGATTTTATAGACCGTCCAGTAAAGACATATTCGAGCGGTATGTACTCGAAGCTTGCGTTTTCTATCACGGCGATACTTGAAACGGAAATTATGCTGATAGACGAAGTGCTTTCCGTAGGCGATGCTAAATTTAAAAAGAAAAGCTACGCCAAAATGAAAAGCCTTATCACAAATGCCGACAGAACGGTTGTGATTGTTTCGCATAGTTCGGAAACGCTGCAAAAGCTCTGTGATACAATCCTGTGGCTGCACGAGGGCGAGATTAAAATGCAGGGTACATGCAAAGAGGTTTTGCCTAAGTACGAGGAATTTATGTCTTAATATGAGCAGATTTATCGAAAAATTCAAGGGCGTTAAGCCGCGCGATATTTTACATATATTTTTATTTTTGCTTGCTCTTCCGATTGCAAAGGTTTACAAGCTGTTTCGGCGTGACTTGTGGCTGATTTGCGACAACGGTGTTGAGGCTGCCGACAACGGCTACTGGCTGTTTGAGTACATTCGCAGAGAACACCCAACTCAGGATTGCGTGTATGCTGTGTACCCGTCAAGCCGTGATTTTGGCAAGGTCAACGCTTTAGGCAAAACTGTTCGCTACGGCAGCTTTATGCACTGGATTCTGTACTTAACTGCAAATGTAAACATCAGCTCGCAAAAAAGCGGCAAGCCGAATTTTGCCGTATGCTATTTGCTGGAGGTTTACGGAATTATCCATAATAACAGGGTATTTTTGCAGCATGGTGTAATTTTAACCGATATTGAGTTTTTATATTACGAAAATACTAAGATGAGTTTATTTGTTACAAGCACCTACCGTGAGTGGGAATATGTAAATTCACGTTACGGCTATCCTGAGGGGGCTGTGCAGCTTTTGGGTCTTGCACGATTTGACAAACTCCATGAATTTGAAACAGTGCCGAAGCAGATTCTAATTATGCCGACTTGGCGTGACTGGCTTGGAACTAACGCTCTTGCGAAAAATCCCGACAAGGACAAGAAAAATTTCTGTGAGAGCGAGTATTTCAAGCATTGGAGCAAGGTTATATGCAGCAAGCGTCTTGAGGAGATTTGCAGAAAATACGGCTGTACGGTCATGTTTTGTCCACATCGAGATACTCAGCGTTTTATTGATTGTTTCAAAAGTGAAAATCCATATCTTACCGTATGCGATTATGATAATTATAACGTACAGGATTTGCTGAAAAGCTCGGCTTTTATGGTGACGGATTATTCCAGTGTGCAGATAGACTTTGCTTATATGAAAAAGCCGCTTGCTTATTTTCATTTTGATTACGAGGAATTTTCCGAGAAGCATTATCACAAGGGCTATTTTGATTATCAAAATGACGGATTTGGGCCTGTGTTCGAAGAATCAGAAGGTCTTATGGATTACATTGAGCAGCGTGCAGAAAGATTATTTTCGAATGAAGATATTTATTTAAACAGGCACAAAGATTTCTTTACGCTTTATGATACAGATAATTGCAAAAGAAATTATGAAGCGATAAAAAAGTTTTTGAGAATAGAAACATAGCTATAGTAAACGTCATTAGATA
>CACYEJ010000105.1 GCA_902773395.1 uncultured Ruminococcus sp. | reverse complement strand
TATAAAAAAGATGATTAGGAGCGGTAGAGATTATCGCTCCTTTTTGTTATTATTTAAAATTTAAAAGATCTAGCATATAAAAGTTTTGATCAAACTTTTTCAAAGGCACCCCGAAGGAAGTGCCCTTGGGGTATTTGCGGGTGACGGAACACCCCAAGAAGTCAAGCTGCTAGGCGAAGACTGATTGGCAGGTGTTCCTAATGCAGAGCCCAGTCGCTGACGAAATAAATCATCTTAGAGAAATAAACTACCCTCAGCGAAATTGAACAAACTATGATAGAGCAAGTATCAAAAAAAATAAAGCAATATCTAAACAAAATCTTTCGGTTAAAACAAAAACAGGCAAGAGCTTGCGAATTGCCGGTCTGAGAAAGATAAGTGCTAAATCTTAACACATTCGAGTATATAATAAAATATTTAAAACATGAACTCTTGTTTTAAAGGCAGGGTGATGCTATGGCGGTACGCAAAAAGGGCAGACGCAAGATAATTTGCAATGGTAATAATTACGTTTGGTATGTTGATTTGGATTATGAAAGTCCTCTTTATCTTCTGCATATTGTATCAGAAGATAAGAAGATGATAATTATTTATCCTGTTAGCGGAAATTATATTGTAAGTCAGGGCAGAATATTTCAGGGAAATGAATATCACGGTTGGAAAAGATTCTTTATACCGTTTGAATCCGCTGAGGTAATTACTCCTGAATATGTGTCGAAAATAATTCACTGGGCGAGCGATGAATCAAATGCTGTTCCTGTTGACGATTGGGGAAAAATAGTATATACTAATTCCAGAGGGTATTGTTGCGACATTTACGGAAACAAAGCAGGAATATCTATCTATTAGGTCTATAACATCAAAATTCTTATACAAGGGGGGCAGCTATTATGCAAACTAATAACAATAATAATAATCAGGTTGGTGCAGGCGGCTGTATTGTTATTGTGGGCATCATAATGATTTTTGTGGGAATAGGTATGGAGTCGTTCAAAACAATAGCTATTGGATTTATTTTGGCGTTTGTTTGTGCTGTGGCTGGACTTAAAAAGAAAAGTTCGACAAATAATCAGGATATTGTAAGCGGTCAAACTAGGTCAATGCCCGTGAATAACACAAGTATTAGCTCTTCTGAATCATACGTTGGTTCAACTGATGTAAGCCCAAAGTCTTATTTAACAGGTGAAGAATCGAGCTTCTGTCCAGTATGTCATAAGTTATCTTACAACGGATACTGCAATGATTGTGGATTCCGTTTTCATTCGTGATTAGTCAGTTGAGTAATAATAGATATTATTTCTTGTATTTAAAGAAAGGAAAGAAAAATGTTTGTAGATGTTGCTAAGATAAAGATAAAAGCCGGTGACGGCGGCGACGGAAGCGTTGCTTTTCACCGTGAAAAATATGTCGCATCAGGCGGACCGGACGGCGGCGACGGCGGACGAGGCGGAAATATCGTCTTTAAAGCAGACGATAATTTGAGCACTCTTGCCGATTTCAGATATAAAAGAAAATATAACGCTCCTAAAGGCGAGAACGGCAGAGGCGGAAGATGCAACGGCAAAAAGGCAGATGATTTGATTATTCGTGTGCCGAGAGGTACTGTTATAAAAGATGCCGAAACAGGAAGAATTATGGCTGATATCTCATCAGATGAACCTGTTGTAGTTGCAAAAGGCGGCAAGGGCGGCTGGGGAAATATCCATTTTGCAACGCCTACCCGTCAGACGCCAAGATTCGCAAAGCCCGGTATGCCCGGTGAGCAGTTTGATGTACAGCTTGAATTAAAGCTTCTTGCAGATGTTGGTCTTGTGGGATATCCTAATGTTGGCAAAAGTACGCTTGTTTCCGTAGTCAGCGAAGCAAAGCCGATTATCGCAAATTATCATTTCACAACTATTACTCCTGTTTTGGGCGTTGTTAGACTGGGTGAGGGCGAATCGTTTGTTATGGCTGATATTCCCGGACTTATCGAGGGTGCATGGGAAGGCGTAGGTTTAGGACACCAGTTTCTCCGCCACGTTGAGCGGTGCCGTATGCTTGTGCATATTGTCGATATTGCCGGCAGTGAGGGCAGAGATCCTAAGGAGGATTTTAAGACTATCAATGCTGAGCTTGAAAAGTTTAACCCTGAGCTTGCGCAGCGTCCTATGGTCGTTGCCGGAAATAAGTGTGACCTTGCAACAGATGAGCAGATTGAGGATTTCAAAAATTTCGTTGAAGAACAGGGTTATAAATTTTTCCCGATAATGGCGGCTATCAGATATGACGTTGATCCGCTTTTGAATTGTATTCGTGAGGAGCTTTCAAAATTGCCGCCAATCTCTCGATTTGAGGCTGAGCCTTTGCCGGAAATTTCTGTGGATAAATCTAAAAAGAACGAAGTTAGGATTACTAATCATGACGGTGTTTATTTTGTTGAGGGCGAGTGGCTGATAAGAATTATGAACTCCGTAAACTTCGATGATTATGAGTCTTTGCAGTATTTCCAGAGAGTTCTGATTAATGCCGGAGTGATTGACGCTTTGTATGACGCCGGAATCCAAGAGGGCGATACAGTTTCAATCTATGACTTCGAGTTTGATTTTGTTGATTAACGGAAAAGGTGTTACAATGCGTTTGCTTGACAGAGATGTGAATTTGAATGAGCTAAGCCCGTTGACGTTGGCGTTTATCGGTGACGGCGTGTACGATTTGTTGGTGAGAGAACAGTTGGTTTGTGAGGCGAATCGTCCTGTAGGTGCTTTGAATAATGAAAAGATAAAGACTGTTTGCTGTACGGCTCAGGCTAAAATTGCAAAGGAATTACTCAAAAGCTTGACCGAAGAGGAAACCGATGTCTTTAAACGAGGCAAGAATGCACATGCTATGACCGTACCCAAAAACGCTAAAAAAATAGATTACCATATGGCAACAGGTCTTGAAGCTCTTTTTGGTTATTTATATTTAAAGGGTGATTTGGAGCGTTTGAGGGAACTGTTTGCACTTGTTGAAACGGTGCAGTCGGCAAGCATGGATAAAGGAGATAATGTTTAATGGAAAAAATGACGGAGTTTGAGCAGTTCCGATATAATTTAGAGCATGATATGATACCGAATTCATATTACAATGCAAAGAGTGATTTTTTAAATGCTTTGCTTGACAAAGAGGGTAAATTTTTCAGCGATATCTATCTTGTTTATTCTCCGACTACGGAAATAATTTACAAGGAAGATGATTTTAAAATATCTCAAAAGCGTGTTATGCACGATAATAAAATGCTTTACTTTGTCATTGTGACAATGCCTGAGCCGAAATATCCCACACATTGCAGGAGAGTGTATTTCTGTTACGAGGTGGAATCGGGAATCGTAAGGTATTATACATCTGAATTATCGTTTGACGGTTCGTATATGATGTGTTCATGGAATAAACATCATCAGCATACTAATTACGGTGTTGCTCCTAAGGGTGATGAAGAGGAATTCAGAAAAATCGGAAATCTGTTTTTAAAATATATTATGAGTAATTAAAATTATATCTGAGCAGATAATGTATCATCTCGAATTTCATTTTTGAGCATAAATAATGCAATAAGATTAGGTACTGCCATTAGTGCGTTGAGAATGTCCGCAATGTCCCACATGATATCAAACGAAATCAGAGGTGCAATTACAAGTGTAATTACGTAAAACACTCTGAATATGGGAATGGAACTCTCTCCGAAGAGATATTCAGCACAGCGTTCCCCATAATATGACCAGCCTAAAATAGTCGAAAACGCAAATGATACTAAACTGAAAACGAGAAGCGGCTGTCCTATATGAGGAATCTGATGAAATACTGCATAGGTTAGCTCACTGCCTGAAATGTATCTTGTATTAATTGATTGACTTTTAATAATACTGCTTACTATAACCAATCCTGTCAATAGGCATAAAACTACCGTATCCCAAAAAGTTCCGGTGGCTGATATGAGCGCTTGTTTGACAGGATTGTTACATTTTGCTGCTGCTGAAATAATCGGCGATGTACCTGTGCCGGCTTCGTTGGAGAATAATCCTCTGGAGCAGCCATAGCGAATTGCCGCACCTACACTGTAACCGGTGAGTCCGCCGACAGCAGATGTTTTTGTAAAAGCAGATTTGAGTATTACGGCAAAAGTTTGCGGCAGTACGTCAATATTATATATTAAAACATAAATATTCCCTGATATATATAATAAAGCCATTAACGGCACAAGCTTTTCACATACTGTTGATACACTGCCTACACCGCCAAATATTACGCAGCACACAATAATTGCTGTGATTATTCCAACAAAAAGCGGTACAGCCGGAAGAGCAGCGCTAAATATTTTCACGGAGTATAGCCTGCCGTTTTTAATAGAATTGGTGAATGTTTCCGATATTGCGTTAATTTGTACGCCACAGCCGATTCCAATTGCCGCAAGCATTGTGCACACAGCGAACAGCTTAGCTAAAAATTTTAAACTAAGTCTGTTTTCCAAAATGTACATTGCGCCGCCGAGTATTCGTCCGTCTTTGCTTTTGATGCGATATTTAATTGCTATCAGGGATTCTGCATATTTTGTTGCGATTCCCAGCACACCGATTACCCAGCACCAGAATACCGCTCCAGCACCGCCGAGTGAAACAGCCGTTCCAAGACCGATTATATTTCCGGTGCCGATTGTTGATGCTAGAGCCGTAGTGAGCGCCTGAAAAGGACTGATATCACCTGAGGCGGAGTTGTCGTTTGAAAAGGAAAGTTTGATTGCTTTGAGTGTGTGACGCTGAATAAATCCTGTTTTAAATGTCATTAATATATGAATTGCCAATAATATTATTATCATAGGTAATCCCCATATAAAATGATTTAATGATTTTATTATATCACCCATAAATTTTCCCCTCCTGTTTTTTGAAAGATGCTGTGTTGTTGTGTTCGGAACAATTAGCGTTTAAAACATCTATTATAATGAAAAGGAAATTTTAATTTTACCGCTTATCCCAATTCTATTAGCAAAATATTAAAAATATACCCAAATTATAATTTTTCGTCTTTGAGCACATCTTCACATAATTTTCGCATAAATATGTCTAAACCCACAAAAAGAGTTAATATTTATAGTAAAACGTGTGATTTAAGAGAAAATCTTTGTTGTAAATGCACAAAAGAGGTTACAAAAAATTTTAAAAATATTTTTAAAAAAACTATTGGCATTTTTCTCTAAGTGTTATATAATTTAAGTGTAGAAATCTATCTTTTTTCGATGGGGAGTTTTTAGCTTGCTCCGAAAAAAGCGGGGTTAATTATTAATCACAGAAAGGGTGTTTAGCAATGAAATCTCAAGTTGAGTATTTTCGACGAAAAAACTCTAAGCACGGTATAGCTTTGTCAACAGCTATGGCAATCTGCATAGTGCTTGCGATTCTCGTTGCGGTTCTTGTGTCGATGGCATCTCTAAATATCACCACGACTCAAGCTACCGTAAATCAGAGAGAAGCATATATAACAGCTAAAAGTGCTTTGGCTTTCGCTGAATCGTATTACTCTCAGCACGACATTCCGGGTAAGGAAGACCCGGCGGGCGGATCAGCTCTCATTGTGTTTAATGAAGAGGTTGTGTCCGAAGGTGCAAAGGTTTATGTTGTTCAGGACGGCGCATCGGCTACTGGTGTTGATGTAGATGCCCTGAAGGCAGCATGTAAGCGTACTTATGTTGATGTTTTGAAGTCAGGTGATTATCTTGACCTTACTGCGCATTGTAAGTACGACGACGGCAACTTCTATGAGCTGTCAAAGGAGTTCGCTCTCGGCGGAGATAATGTTGTTCGTCCGAATTCCTTTACCGGTAACGTAAGTTATCAGGGCAAGAGCGAAACACGTTATCTTAGAATTCACGTAAGAACCAATCCGGCGTTCGGTGATCAGCCGCTTCTCTGGACTTGGTATACAACAGTAAATAAAGATTCCGGCGAAAAAGAGTACGGTAAATCTTCTATCGTAAACAAGATGGCAAGCGATGACAAGTATACTACTGTTACAAACGGTACTTGGAATACAAGTACAAACGGACCTGTTGGTAACGTTGCCATGCAGTACGAGGGTAATAGTTGGTACGTAACTGAGCTTACATTTAGTTCCGATCAGGACGTAAACTTCGTAAACGCTATCGTAACAAGAGCTAATGCGCTTCGTTCAAGCGGCAACAACGCTCAGTCTTGGGAGTTCTTCGGTATTCCTGTTCCAAGTGCAGACAGCGCAGGTGAAGCTGGCGGTCTTGATGTTTATATCACATTGAACAGAAATGAGCTTCGTGACGCGCGTAACTGCGACGACGCCGGAAACTCAACAGATGACAGTACTGCAAAGAACGATGAGTTTACTCATATTTTCGAAGCAGACTGCGGCGGCGATATAAATGAGTTTGCTAAATTCTGCGGTTCATGGTACAACGTATACACTAAGAAGAATCTTGCTACAATGCACTATAGAAAACAGGGCGTATACGATGAATCAGCAAATCCGAATAATCCCTCCGATCCGGTATTTGATTACGAAGGCTATGGCTGGTGGAGATGGAACTCCAATAACTTTGGCGATTCCTTTAAGGGATTTACTATGGATTCCTTGTACACTATAAGTCAGAATGAGTATGGCAAAGAAGTTGTAAAGGAAGGTTTCATCTGCGAATTCTCAGATGGTACTGTTTCTAAATTTGATACTGAGGCTGAGGCGAACGAAGCTTTTGCTGATGCAGGCGAGGGCGAGAGAGCCGGCGAGTATCTGACTGTTAATGTTAAGGCAGCAAGACAGCCTGTTGACGTTAAGGTTGATACAACAATTGAATATGCGTCGAAGTGGGATAAGGGTACAACTCCTGCTGCCGGCGGCAGCGGCGGTTCTGATCCGGAGCCTACTGCAAAATCCTCAAACAATGAGCTTGAGTTTGAAAAGGTTGACTGGACTCCTGATTTCGCAATCATAGGCGATCCTTTCAACGATTGGGGACGTGATCCGGGTACAGATGAAAGCAGACCTCACTACTATCAAAACCTCTTGAAAGATAAACTTACTCCAAAAGGTAATTATTTGTATACGAGAGAGTATACTGACTGCGAGGCAAGAGTTTATTCGTTTAAGGTTGCTGAGCTAATTCAGACTTCGGGTACTTTTGAAGATAACGATGGCTGGAGCAAAGCTTACCCAAATAAAGGCAACTACGATGTTGAAGTTACAAAACCGGGCAATACATTAGTTATTACTTACAATTCATTCTCACACGAAATAACTGCGGAAGAAAAAGACCCTGAGGGTCCGATTGACGGCAGTCAGACATATGCAGTCGCTGGCTGGCTTAATAGTTTCGGAGAAACAAAGGATAATACTACTTATACTCCGCCGGCTTTCGAAGGTACTCATGAAATGACTTTCGATTCCGATGCTCAGTGCTATGTATTTACTACTGATCCGACAACTACCACTATAGAAAGCGGCAAACAGTATGAATTTAAGATTCTTTTGACAACAGGTAAAAGCGGCGCTATCAGTGACGATGATTGGAATGAATCCTACGGCGGCAATGGCCAGGCTGATACCGGCAGCGGCGCTGAAACAGTTAAGGGCACAGGCGCTAGCAATTACATCTATATGCCTCCTACAATCGACGGTAACCCCGCAACATATAGACTTGAAATAAGATTTGACCCAAGACAGAGAAAAATTTGGGTTGTACCTTATCCAACAGGCGCGGCAGGAGAAAGATTCTTCCTTATCGGCGCTAACAACAGTTGGGCTGATAACCATAAATTCAATAGAGCAACAAGCTCCATGTATGAAATGGAATCAACCGGTACTACCGATTTGAAGGGCAGATTCCTCTATAAACTTACTCCTACCGACGCATTCCCTCCGGGAACATATGAGGTTAAGGTAATTAGTTCTAATTCTCTTAAAGCCGGTATGGACGGCGATTCTGAAAACAGTATTGATTACGATAAGTCTTGGGGCGCGTATGGCAGCGAAGACTCAAACTGCGGCTCAGATAAAGCAGCTTATTCGTTTACGCTTGAAAACGAATCAAAAGTAGAATTTACATTTGCTTATGACGGTGCAAATACAGTTTCTTGTCCGATTACCCATACAACAGTAGCTTCTGCTGATATTAAATATTCAACAGTTAAGTTCTATAATGCAAAGGGTAAGGACGAAAATAATAACGATTCTGATTTTACTACACCGTGGACTGAGCTTTATGTAACATATGTAAGAGAAGGTTCTGTTCTTCCTAAGTGCGTACAGGTTACTTTCTCTGCCGGTACTAAGACAATTCCGTGCAGTATTCCAAGAGATACGACAAAGTTCTATTTCAGTAATATGAATAGTACAACTGATCGTACCAACGAAAATTATCAGCGTACTCAGGATATTGAGTTCAAGACTGGTGTTGCAAACAAAACATTCAGACCTACTCATTATGTTGCAAGTACTGAAAGTAATGCTCCGGACGGCAAGTGGTGGGCTATGACTTCAAGTTCAACACGTAATGTTGACGATGAAACCGGAACAGGCACAATGGTTTACACAGGTTCTGCGCAGAACAACTACTACGATGCTCCGCTCGTTAGAGTTCTTATGATGCTTGCGTCAGGCAGTTCCAGTACCGGTACTAAATATGCTTTCTCACCATATCCGTATGATAGTATTAAAATACCCACCGGCAGAAAGGTTAGCTTTAAGAATTGTCCTACTGTAACATATCAAGGCGAAACATATTATTATAAAGCAAATGAAAATGCATATGGCTACTCTTATCTAATTGTTTGTGATTCTAATAAAACATATAATTCAAGTGGTTGGAAAGGCGGTCTTCTCCTTGAAAATCATATGGCGCTTATGACAAAGACTCAGGGTGTAGGCACTAAGATGAATAACCGCGCAGGCGGCGTATTTACTTCAGATGCAAAATACTACGATGAAAGCGAGTCTAAGTTTAACTACGGCGGTTATACTCCTAACTGGTATACATTTAAGATTCCGGTTACTACCGAAACTAAGATTATTAAAATTCACGGCGTTGTAGGTGATGAAGATATCTTCACAAGTGACCAGTACTTTACTCCTGCTAATGCCACAGACTACTACAAGCAGCCTCTCTACATCTCTCAGGAATATGCAAATAATTCAGGAGATGCGCAGACAGAAAGATTCTATACTTATAACACAAATATCGGTACAGTTGATACTTCAACGACTAACGAGGTTTCTGTTTACTTCGCTAACAGCGGTTCGGGTGACGCTCACTTCGATAAGGTTGCTGTTTACGCTTATAATCCGCTCGGCGATGAGGATAAAAAGACAATTAATTCTACAGACGGTTCTGATGCCGACCATAATTACTATCGTTATACGTTTAACGCAGGTAAATTCTGTTACTTTGTTTTCTACGATCCGACAACAGGCGATGGTTTAGATGCGACAAAGAGAACAGGTATCTTGTACTTGACCGGTAATGAGAATTCAGTCACACGTCAGTACGATATTCTTGCATTGGACGGCAACTCAACTTCATTCAGTCCTTATATTCATCCGAAGACACAGGCTCTCTATGCGTATATCTCACTTGAGTCGGCGGCTCGCGCAGCGCGTATTCCGAGTGAATATAAGTATAACGGCGCTACTAAGGAATATACGCCAACAGCTTATTTCAGAATGAACCAAATTGAGGCTTTGGCAGGAAGCGCGGAGACCTATTACAAAAACGGTTCCAGCTGGAGCTCAACTGACCCAACAGCTTACATGGAGCTTGCAAGTACTGTTCAGGAGTTTGTAAGAACTGTTGAAACAGCAAGAATCTATATTGCAGATGATGTTTCCGAAGTAACTGGTGAAGTAAGCGGCGGCAGAGTTTACAAAGAAGGTTCTTACAGAGATGATGTATTTAAGTATCAGGAAAGATGGGTCAACAGATTGACCAGCGCTTATGATGATGCTGTTGCATTGTTTGGAAATAACAGCGCTCAGACTAATGCGGCTACTTTGAGAAGCCACATTAATGAGATTAATTCTTTGATTGCTGCGCCTATCCTTGACTGGAATCCGCAGACTGTTCAGATTATCGTTGATGATCAGCTTGTAAAGGACAAAGACGAAGATACAGGCAATGTTACCTATAAGGGCAACTGGGGCAAGAGTAACATTCACCTCTGGAACTGTGACGATAACGGCAACAATTGGACAGAAGTTAAATACGATTTGTTCGATACAACTCAAAGTTCAGAGGGCTTCTACGCTTATTGCTTTAAGTTAAAGCTCGATACTAACAACTATATGATTTCTCAGACACAGCCTGAGGAAGGCAGCAAGTTTAAGCAGCTTGACGAGGGCAGACGTTATACATTCCATACAGGTACAGGCGACTTTGAGGCAGATAACTCAATCATGACTTACAAGATTACTGATGACGAGATTACTCAGGGTTCATCTTCAGGTTCATACAGCTGGTTCGATGTTCGTGAGGGCGATAAGTCATTTGCAGTTCAGTTTATGTATGACACAAAGATAACATACAGCGGCGACAGCTATACTGTACGTGCAGGTGTTTACACAATCAACGCATCGTATCCGGGATACACAACAGATCTTGAAGGCATTTCAGAAAGACCCGGTATCAACTTCTTCGGAGAAAAAGCTAAGGCTTTCTTTGAAGAGCCTAAGAATTATGGTATGAGCAGCGCTTCTTCTACAAGTTATTCGACATGGGACGAAGATATTGATGACAGCGACAACATTGATCTTATGATTAATAGGATTAATAAGTCCTCACATATCTCAGCTTCTACTTCTCCGACAAAGAAGATTGCATTCCGTTATAAGGCTAACAAAGACGATGATACTTTGACACTCAAGCAGAAGGTTTCACTTGAGGGCGGCACTGTTACAATTGCTGCAAATCAAATTAACCTTTCTTCCTATGACTTCACTATCAAGGCTAAGACAGTAGTATTCTTAACAGATACTAAGGTTGTTACTACAAGCCACGGTACAGTTACTGTTCCGCACGGAACATATTCGCTTAACGAATCTGATTCCGGTACGGACTTTACAATAAGCTTACAGGAAACAGGCGGTGACCCTGATTGGAGAGATCACTTCACTCTTATCAGTGATACGCCATCGAAATTAAGAGGAGGATATTATATTACACATGAGTAAATATTTCAAAATGAAGAAGAGTAAAAAAGGTCTTACTTTAGTTGAAATATTATGTGCAGTTTTTGTTCTCGCAATTGTGTTCGTAGGTGTTTTGAATGCGGTTGCATTCTCAAGACAAATGGTATTTACCAATAACTCAAAAGAGAAGGCGTCGTTTAAGGGTCAGCTCGTTGCTGATGAGATTTTCTCAATAGTATCGGGCTCTGACCCCGACACGGTGTCAGTTGAAGATATAAGTACCAAAATTGCAGATGTTGTCAACAATGAAGAAGACCCTCAGAACAACGCTGAAGACAGCAGAGCAGCCGTTGGTAAGGCTACTTATGTTGGAGGTTATGATGATTTATCAGACCCGGCTAGCTTTACTCCTGTTGAAGATTCTTATATTGAATATGCAATCGAGCCCATTGACGCTTCTATGGTTGTAGATAATGCGGTTAATGACGGCACAGGACAGTATACAGAAGCTAGAGAAAAGGGTTGGAATATCACAGTTCGTGTGTTCTATCATGAGATATCAGCAGATTCAGAGTATAGATTTGTAGATATTTCCGTTTTCGCACCGTTCAATTATATTAGTGATTGATTAGGATAATTGAAAGGCGGTAATGTTAATGAATAAAAAAGACTTTTTGAAAAAGTATCTGAAGCAAAGCAAGAAAGGCTTTACTATGGTTGAGATGATTGCGGCAATTGTCATCATGTCGATTATCTCCACAGCTACTGTAAGTATTTTCTTGTCTGTTCAGACTACTGTAAGAGATACAAGTAAGCTGACTACAGAGCAGTATACAACAACTCAGATGGAGAAGTTTATCCGTAATGAGTTCCAAACAGCAAGTAAGATTGATGTGCATGATTTTGTTGGTGGTTTGCCTGATGGTGTTACACTTGGTGCTAACGACGAATATTTGTACTATGATCCTGCAACAAAGCAGCTTACATTTATGATTTGCGATGCTGAAACAAATAATCTTAGAAATAGATTTATCATTGACTCAGTTAGTGATGTTTCTATAGATATTTGTCCGGTAAGTTATAGCGAAGCTGATCCCACAGGTATGCCGTACAAATTAGTATACAGCGTGGAAACACCTAGTTATACATACAGCGGCGGTATTGTTCTTGGTAACTCAAAGGTGGGTGAATCGGAGACATTTGAAAGTGCTGCTATGATTTTTGCAGAGAGCGGCGGTAAAGTAGCACATATTCATTGGCACAAAAATGATGACCCTGATTTCGAAGATGAAGATGATTTAACCAATGAGTTGTGTATCACGTTCCATGCAGTGGGCACACAGGTTACACCGTAATTAATAAATATCTCTAAATATAAGAACCCTTTCCATTATGATTTTGGAAAGGGTTTTTGTTGTATATAATAAATTGTTAAAATTTAGCAATTTTCCTTCTCAAACCGGCAATTCGCAAGCTCTTGCCTTTTATTTGATTAGGGAAAATATTTTTTATGAGATTACCTTTAATTATTTGATACTCTTTCATTATTACTATGTTATAATAAAAAATCCTAGATTTATTAAATAAAATAACTACTTTGAGTGTGGGAGTTAAGATTTTGAGTATATATAATAAATATTACAAAAGCTTTCCAAGATAGTCAATTGATTTATCCTTGCAGATTAATGTACAAATTTCATTGATTCTAACAGCAGTAAGATTGTCGCATGGGTAAATTATCCCATACTCAGACAGCATAATTCGTGCGTTCTTCGGTACAGATGCCTTCGAAGAAATAAGAAGAAAATATCCTATTTTACCGCTGTAAAGACTGCACCTGTACTCCCTCAATTCCTTGTTATAAAGCAGCTTGACGGCATCTAGCATATCGCTCACGTTTTTGAATTTCATAAGCAGATAAGATGTAGTTTTCTTGATTCGATAGATTTTTCGGCGGTTCTTAGCTTTAACTGTTGCGAGTATGAAGCAGCCACGGTCGTATGGCAAAAGCTCAACCGATACTGTTTTATCACGCAGTGCAATTCCTGTTTTTACAGCAGCTAACGACAACAGTTGTTTGAAAAGCTCCTGCGTGTCTTTGTCAGCCATAGAAATTTTCTTCGGCTCTAGGTCGAATATGCTCAAATCTTCACTTTCTAAATTAATCAGCAGTCTTGTTTTATCAAGCTGTTCAATTAACATTGTGTACGCCCCTCTACTATTATTATTAAAAATTTTCTGATTGACACCCTATACTATTATATTATAATAGCGGTGCTTGTGTTAGCAATATTTTTTTATTGGATAACATATATTACACATATTTTAAAATTTGTCCATGTAATTTTATGGAAATGTTATTTTTAAATTTAATTATTGAATGTGTTTTATCCGTAGGAAAAAAAGCTTTTTATGTCGCAATCTGTTCGTTGTTTTTTACAAAATTAGGTGAAAATTAATCTTTAACCTGTCATTTGGCAAATGCTTTACAAAAATATTTTAATTATTTTCGATAAACTATTGAAAAATACTTTTAGACGTGTTAAAATAACATTAGAAGTCGAAATAGATTTTGTTCGGCAATTCTTAACAAAGGAGATCTTTATTATGAAAAATTTGAAAAAGGCCATAGCTCTTGCAATGGCAGCTTCACTTGCAGTTTGTGCTTTTGCTGGCTGTAATTCCACAGACTCAAAGGGCAGCTCCGGCAATAAGACTGCTACCGGCGGTTCTTCCGATGGTGGTGCAGGCAAGGTTTATTACCTCAACTTTAAGCCTGAGCAGGGCGAGGATTGGAAGAATCTTGCTAAGACTTACACTGAGCAGACAGGCGTAGAGGTTACTGTTGAAACTGCGGCTTCCGGTACTTACGAGTCAAAGCTTAAGGCTGAGATGGCTAAGGACAACGCTCCTACTCTCTTCCAGGTAAACGGTCCAGTTGAGCTTTCTTCATGGACAGATTACTGCTACGACCTCAAGGAGACAGACCTTTATAAGAACCTTAAGAGTGATGACTTTGCTCTTATCGACGGCGAGCAGGTTAAGGGTATTGCTTACGTTATCGAGACTTACGGCATTATCTACAACAAGACTCTCCTCAACCAGTACTTCGAAACATCTGGTGCTGTTGTAAAGAGTGTTGACGAGATTAACAACTTTAATACTTTCAAGAGCGTTGTAGAGGATATTCAGGCTAAGAAGGACGAATTGAAGATTAAGGGTGCTTTCACATCTGCCGGCATGGATTCAAGCTCAGACTGGAGATTCAAGACTCACCTTGCTAACCTCCCGATTTACTATGAGTACAAGGCAGACAACATTGATTCAACAGACGCTATCAAGGGTACTTACCTTGATAATTATCGTGCAATCTGGGATCTTTACCTCAACAACTCCACTTGCGAGCCGAAGATGATTTCCGGTAAGACAGGTGACGATGCTACTGCTGAGTTCTGCACAGGCGAGGCTATCTTCTATCAGAACGGTACTTGGGCTTACGGCGACTGCATTAACAACGGTATGACAGATGACGATCTCGGCATGCTCCCGATCTTTATCGGTGCTGAGGGTGAAGAGAATCAGGGTCTTTGCACAGGTTCAGAGAACTATTGGTGCGTAAACAGCAAGGCTTCTCAGGCTGACATTCAGGCTACACTTGATTTCCTTAACTGGGTTATCACAAGCGACGAGGGTAGAGATTCTCTTGCTAACACAATGGGATTTGTTACTCCGTTTACTACTTTCGATGACGGCTATCAGGCTCAGAATGCTTTGATTACTGCCGCTAACGAGTACATCGACGCTGGTAAGACTGCTGTTAAGTGGAACTTCTCCACAATTCCGAGTGAGAAGTGGAAGGATAACGTTGGTTCTGCTCTCTTGCTTTATGCTCAGGGCGGTCAGTCAGACGACAAGTGGGCTGATGTTCAGAAAGCATTCGTTAAAGGCTGGGCTGATGAGTATAAGGCTTCTAATACAGCTACAGCTGATAATGCTCAGTAATTTTAGTTTTTATTTGCTTTAGGTAAAATTGGCGGAGAGTGGGCGGATTTGCTCCGTTTACTCTCTGATTTTTACAATGCTGTTATTTTATAATAATTTTAGAAAAATATCTTTTAAAAGCTCCGGCAGTTGCCGAAAAAGTGGTTTTTCACAGTGAAGCAGTTGTGCTGTGAAGAATTTTTGGAGTGATGAAAATGTATAGTCTGGACGAATTGATTATATATAGAAATCTCGATGAAGACGAGATTTTGAAAAATATAGTTTCAATTGTGAATTGTGCTGACCAATGTACCGATAATGAAAAGCTTGCAGATTGCAGGAAGAAAATTTATTCCTCTGTGCATAGTTTGATTGAGCTTGCCGGTAAGTATGGATTTGAGAAAAACCTTTGGCAAAATTATCTCACTCTTTTAATGGTGAATAATGAAAATGTTTTTAGTAAAGCATGCGAAATTCGTGGTATTCAAAACGGTACGCTCCTTGGCTTTGCTATGCACGATTTTTTGATTTTCAGAGAGTTGTTCGCTCTGGATTTTAAATGCTTGAATAAAATTGCCGATAGGTCAGTATTCGAGATGATATTAAATTATGAGCGTGTGGACGATTCCGGCAAGGCATTTAATAAGCGTATTCGTGGCTGTATCTGTGAGCTTAGCGAGAACCTTGCAAACAGCAAAAGTATCGGAGAGTTCGCAAAGTATATAATAGATTTTTATCGCCGATTCGGTGTGGGAAAGCTTGGATTGCATAAGGCGTTTCGAGTTGCCCACGATTCAGACGGTGTACATATTGTTCCAATCACGAATATTGCACACGTGAATTTAGATGACCTTGTAGGCTACGAGTCAGCAAAGAAGATGCTTACAGAAAATACTGAGGCTTTTCTTAACGGCAAAAGGGCAAATAATTGTCTTTTGTTTGGTGATGCCGGCACGGGAAAATCATCTAGTATTAAAGCTATTCTCAATAAATATTATGAGCAGGGCTTGCGTATTATTGAGGTTTATAAGCACCAGTTTCAGGATCTTAACGATGTTATCGCTCAGATTAAAAACCGTAACTATAAGTTCATAATTTATATGGACGATTTGTCTTTTGAAGAATTTGAGGTTGAGTACAAATATCTGAAAGCCGTTATAGAAGGCGGTCTGGAGCGTAAGCCTGAAAACGTGCTGATTTATGCAACCTCTAACCGCCGTCATCTTATTAAGGAGAATTTTTCCGACAGGGACGGCTGGACGGATAATGTTCATAAAACGGATACTGTTCAGGAGAAGCTTTCTCTTGTGGCAAGGTTCGGTGTAACTATATATTTTGGTTCGCCCGATAAAAAGCAATTTCAGAATATTGTTAAGGTTTTGGCAGAGCGTTACGGAGTATCTATGCCGGAAGATAAGCTTATGCTGGAGGCGAATCGCTGGGAGCTGAATCACGGCGGTTTATCCGGAAGAACAGCTCAGCAGTTCATAGATTATCTTTTAGGAAATCAGTAGATGCGTTGCTGTGAAAAGTTACTTTTTCGCAACATGCACGGAGTTTTTTTGAAGATATTTATTTTTGATTGTATTTTTAAATTAGATCTTTTAACAATACGTTGGGGTTATGTATTTAACTTTGACATTCAATACAGCAGAATTTTGGAAAAATCAAAAAAGATTTTATTTAACAATATTCCAAACCTGCTGTGTTAGGCTAACAAGAAGGGAAGATTGCAGTGAATAAAAAAGTTTTAAGACCATATTTTCCGATTTTTGCATTGCCGACATTTATAGCATTTATGATAGGTTTTGTTGTACCTTTTGGTTTAGGTATTTATCTCTCGTTTTGTAAGTTTACTACGGTAAATGACGCAGAATGGGTAGGATTCTCAAACTACAAGGATATGTTTAAGGATCCTGAATTTATTCATGCTTTATGGTATACGGCACTGTTTGCAGTTGTTTCTGTTATAACTATTAATTTGTTTGCATTTGCAATAGCAATGTTGCTTACAAAAGGTATTAAGGGTACTAATATATTTAGAACAATATTCTTTATGCCAAACCTAATTGGCGGTATCGTACTCGGTTACATCTGGCAGTTGATTTTAAACGGTATTCTTGGTCACTTCGGTTCAACATTGACATTCAGTGAAACGTATGGTTTCTGGGGTATGATCGTCTTGATGAACTGGCAGCAGATCGGTTACATGATGATTATTTATATTGCAGGTATTCAGAATGTTCCCGGCGAATTGCTTGAAGCCGCAAGAATTGACGGCGCAACTAACGGTCAGGTATTGAGAAAGGTTATTCTCCCAATGGTAATGCCGTCTATTACAATCTGTACATTCCTTACGCTCACCAACTCATTTAAACTCTTTGACCAGAACCTTGCGCTTACTAACGGTGAGCCGGCTAATATGTCGCAGCTCCTCGCACTCAACATTTACAAAACCTTCTACGGCAGAGCCGGCTATGAAGGCGTAGGACAGGCAAAGGCTGTTATGTTCTTCTTTATTGTTGGTGCGATTGCAGTAACACAGCTTATCTTGACTCACAGGAAGGAGGTTCAGCAGTAATGGCTAGAAGTAAGAAAATTCATGCTCCGGAAACCCTTCAAAAGGGCGATGCTTTGCCGGCTGACGTCCAGGCTCTCGTCAATCAGATGGCGAAGAAAAAGAGTTCGGTAAGCAAAGCAAGACAAACTCCGTACGCAGGACTTTGGACAGTTATTCTTTCTATTATATCTGTTATATATCTTATTCCGATTATCATGGTATTTGTGAACTCGTTTAAGAAAAAGATCTTTATTAATAAGAATCCATTTGCTCTTCCGAATGCAGATACCTTTGTAGGAATAGATAACTATACAAGCGGCGTAGAGAAAATCAGCTTTATGTCAGCGGCAATTAATTCTGTTATTATTACTGTTGGCGGCGTGTTTGTGATTATTCTCTGTACTTCAATGTGCGGCTGGTACATCACAAGAGTAAACAGCTTTTGGTCAAAATGTCTTTACTATCTCTGCGTTTTTTCGATGATAGTTCCATTCCAGATGGTTATGTATACTCTCGCAAAAACAGCCGATAGACTCAAGCTCAATACTCCGTGGGGTATTATAGTTGTATATCTTGGATTTGGTGCCGGTTTGGCGGTATTTATGTTCTGTGGATTTGCAAAGTCCATTCCTATTGAAATTGAAGAGGCAGCCATGATTGACGGCTGTAATCCGCTTCAAACTTATTTTCAGGTTGTAATGCCGATTTTGAAGCCGACATGTATTTCTGTTGCTATTCTTGAGGCTATGTGGATTTGGAATGACTATCTCCTTCCTTCACTAGTTCTTGATACAACAAAGTATAAGACGATTCCGATTGCAATTCAGTATCTAAAGGGCGGCTACGGCTCCGTTGATATGGGTGCAATGATGGCAATGCTCGTACTTGCAATTGTTCCGATTATTATTTTCTATTTGGTTTGTCAGAAGTATATTATCGAGGGCGTTGTTTCGGGTGCTGTAAAGGGTTAATTCGTTCGATATTATTTATATTTCAAATACAGACAGTCCTGCAAGCTTGTGGGGCTGTCATTTTTTCATACTCAAACTGGCAACGCACACCGACTTTTTGGGTTGGGTGACTCTATCGTCTGAGTCAAAAACAGAACAGTATGATAAAAAATTACAATTTTTTAATAAATTCACTTCTTATAATAAAATTATTATTGGGTAATAATAAGACAGTTTTTATAATATAATAGTTGTAGGTAAATAATCACTTTTGTTATGTAAACTGCATATAATTAATTAAAATGTTTAGTGAATTTGTTTAAAATACTGTTTATAATTAGCTGAAAATCCAAATAGACATCGAAAGGAACCAAACAGACAAAACCACTTGAAAAAGTTTCAAAATTGTTGTATTATATAATCACAGCGAATGATTGCTAAGCTGTAGTTACTAAATAGACTTGCGGCTAATGATTGCTAATGCCGCAATAGGTTAATTGAAAACACCTCTTTCTAACATAAGATTCCCCTAAAAAAGAATGGCTAGTGAGCCGTTCTTTTTTTTGCATAAAAACAATATAATGGGAATATTGCCCAAAAAACATCATGATGTTATGTTGATTTGTACAAACTTATAATTTCATATTAATTTATACTTGACTAATATAAAAAACTGTACTATTATAAATATAAAGAATGATTTTTTATGTTTAACTATTCCGAGTATTTTGAAAACGTTTTGTTTATAATGTCTTAAATGCTTCCTATGGTTATTGATAGATGTTTTAGATTGGGGGAATTGTTATGAAAAAGAAGTTAATGACAATTGTTGCAAGTATTATTGCATTGGCGGTTTTGATGCCATGTGTTTTCGTGCCAGCTGAAGCTTCTGAGGTTGGACGTGTAATGGGCGATATTAACGGCGACGGCGTGTTGACTGCATTGGATTCTCTCCTTATTTTGAGATTTTCCGTTAATTTGGAGAAGTTTGATGACTCTCAAATTGCTGCCGGCGATGTAAACAGAGATGGCGTAATCAATGCAGGTGATTCTCTTGTTACGCTGAGAAGCTCGGTTGGTATCAGCCCTGAGAGGAAAAAGTCCGAAAATACAGGTCCTTATAAGGATTATGCTCTGGAAATGCTTGATCTTATCAATGCTGAAAGAGCAAAGAAGAAGCTCCCTCCTTTGGAGCTTGATGAGAAGCTTTGCAAGGCTGCTGACGTGCGTGCCGAGGACATAAGCTATGCTGAGAAGCTTGAGCATAAACGCAAGGACGGCAGCAACTGGCAGACAGTTCTTGACGAATATAACATTGAATGGATGGTAAACGGCGAGTGTCTGGGTACCGGACGTACTCCGCAGATAATGTCCGATTTGTGGATGAATTCTAATGGTCATAGAAAGATTATGCTCGATGAAAGATATAAGAAAATCGGCGTGGGCTATTACTTCAATGAGGATAGCGTTTATGGTTATTACTGGTCTTTGGATTTTACAGACTAAGTGAGTATTCGATTAAGCTTTTGAAAGGGGCTTAATCCGATAAAGTTGATGTTCCTTTTTTCCTAAAATTAATTTGATAGTGGGAATCGTAGGTAGGCTGCGGTTCCTGCTATCTTTTTTTGACTAAAAGTTTTCATAGACTAATTATTTACGGATAATTTTTCGATTTTCTCTTGACTTATTGTCTGATAAAAAGTAATATAAGAGTAGGCGTTTTTAACGAATGTTTAGTTAAAATATGAAAGAGTATAAAATGAGGTGTATTAGTTGGAAAAAATAGGAAGAAATGATCCTTGTTGGTGTGGCAGTGGTAAAAAATATAAAAAGTGTCACTGCGACTTTGACGAGATAATCAAGGAACATGAGCTTAAAGGGGAGATAGTTCCTCCGAGAAGTATTATAAAGAATAAGGAACAGATTAACGGAATTCGTGAGAGTGCAAGGCTTAATACGCTTGTGCTTGACTATGTGGCTGAAAGAGTTAAGGAGGGCGTGACTACCGAAGATATTGACCGTTGGGTTTACGAGCGTACAAAAGAGCTTGGGGCGATTCCGGCTCCGCTTAATTACGAGGGCTTCCCGAAGAGTGTTTGCACGTCAATCAATGAGGTTGTGTGCCACGGTATTCCTTCTAAGAACGTTGTGTTGAAAGACGGCGATATCGTTAATGTAGATGTATCTACAATTTATAATAATTATTTTGGCGATGCTTCGAGAATGTTCTGTATTGGAAATATTGGCGAAGAAAAGCAAAAGCTTGTGGATATTACAAGGCAGTCGGTGTATCTTGGCTTGGAGCAGGTGAAGCCCTGGGCACATCTTGGCGATATCGGACAGGTAATAAATGACTTGGCAAAGGCTAACGGCTATAGCGTTGTAAGAGATATTGGCGGTCATGGAATAGGTCTTGAATTTCACGAGGACCCCTGGGTGAGCTATGTTACAAAAAAAGGTACAGATATGCTTTTAGCTCCGGGCATGATATTTACAATTGAGCCGATGATAAATATGGGTACTCATAAAATTGTCACGGACGAAGAGGACGGCTGGACGGTGAGAACGGCAGACGGTAAGCCCTCGGCACAATGGGAAATTCAAGTGCTTGTTACAGAAAGCGGTTATGAGGTTTTGTCATCTTAATAGAAATAACAAATAAAGTTTGCGAATTGACGGACAAAGTATAACAAGTTTAATGTTTATAATACCACAACAGGTTGATTATACTCTAAAGCGTTAAGATTTAGTACTTATCTGTCTTAGACCGGCAATTCGCAAGCTCTTGCCTGTTTTTTGTTTTAACCGAAAGATTTTATTTATAGATTGCTTTATTTTGTTGATACTTGCTCTATCATAGTTTGTTTAGTTTCGCTGAGGGCAGTTTATTTTTCTACGCTGATTTGTTTCGTCAGCGACTGGGCTCTGCATTAGGAACACCTACCAATCAGTCTTCGCCTGGCGGCTTGACTTCTTGGGGTGTTCCGTCACCCGCAAACTTTTGAAAAAGTTTGATCAAAACTTTTATAT
>CACYEJ010000104.1 GCA_902773395.1 uncultured Ruminococcus sp. | reverse complement strand
GCCAATCAGTCTACGCCTGGCGGCTTGACTTCTTGGGGTGTTCCGTCACCCGCAAACTTTTAAAAAAGTTTGATCAAAACTTTTATTATTGCCAACTTATAGAAATACCCTTAAATCCCGCTGCCTGCTCCTCGCTGCTAAACCGCACTTCAATAGTACTTTTCGCCGAGATAGGCGTATTCTGTACAACAAGAATATACAAATGCGCATAATCACTGCTTACATTCGCCTGAGGCGCTTTGTACTCTTTACCGTCAATGAAAATCTTACAGCCGTTCTGTCCAACGGTATATTTATAATCTATACCAAATACACCGGTAATCGGCTCTTCAAGAGTGTACACATATTTTGTGCCCGTCTTTTTAAATTCTCTCGCTGTAATGCCACGGAAATTTGTAAGGTTTCTAACCCATGCGTGAATTATCGGAACCTCTTCATCATTGTAAGGAGTATCCTTTTCTACTGCGCTTGAAATAACTTCCTTTAGAACATTCACGTAAATTTCCTGTCCCTTAGCGTTCGGGTCAACGCCGTTCTCGCTGGTAAGAGCGCCGTAGCCGCCGTTAGCCTTATCGTTAAACGGCTCAATAGTATCGGCAATCTGATTTCCGTAATGCTCAGCAAGCTCCTTGATAGCTTCCATTTTTTCGTTATAGGTTCTCTGAGAGGATTCAAGAACAGAGATAATCGAGCATCTCTCGTTCTGATTACGTATTGCGCGAATCAAGCCTTCGTAAAAGACGCCAAAATATTTATCGTCATCGTTCTGACCATAGCAGATAATCGCAAGGTCAAAGTCATTTCTTTCGAGAGCCATTGTTCTAACGTAACCGGCATAGCAAGTGCTGTAGCCGAGGGAGATATTTGTTGTATTAACGTTTACGTTGTATGTTTCCACAAGATATGTTTCGAGCATATCTATCCAGTTGAGGGCGTCCTCGTCAACGCCGTTTCCCATACCGATAGAGTCGCCGACAATCAAAATATTAACATCAAAGCCATCAGCCAATTTTTGATAGAAAGAGTCTGTAGCCTCACGCTTTTCGAGTTCAATCATTCTTTCACGGCGTTCAACCTGAGCCTGACTGTTTATCTCTGCATTTTTAGCATAAGAAGCCTGCTGCTCTTTATTGTCTATAACCAGAACAATTCCGAAAGCAATCACAAGAATACCGGCGATAACCGATAGAATTAGATTTGATGTTTTTTTTGATAATCTTGACATATTTTAAATCCTTTCACAAATTATTCAAAGACGCAGATTTTAAAAACGAGTGTGTCGAAATCAAACCGATTTACACACAATAATATTATATCCGCTTTTTATCAAAAATGCAAGCCGCAAATTCAGCAATAATCGGCTGTCTGATTGGGAATATTGGTTAATTTTTACTAAAAAAACAATTAAAGCAAACCGCAGCAAAGCCCCCTAAGGTAAATCTCAGGGGGCGGGGATTGCGGCTTTTTCAATATCGCTCGCACTCAGCTCAACAATGCAGCAAGGCTCAGTATTAAACCAAGACTTAACCTCTTCTAACGATGCTTCAAGACCAAGAGAATTAAAACTTTCCTTGTTATACTTGTCAAAAAATTCCGTTCTAACCTGATTTTGAGCTTCGCTAAACCTCTTGGATTTTTGAGCAATTATTCTATTGGTAATAATTCTCTCCATTTCACCGGGAGTCATTCCCTCAAACTCTTTCTTTTCTTCATCAGACATTGAGTCAAGAGCCGTGCGGTACTCATCTTCACTGCACTCTACAGTATCCAAAGCAGTCAAACCTGTTCTTGCAAAAATCTCATCGGCAAACTTTTTTGCAATACCCTCCGGATAATTAAAGCTGATAAGCACTGCCAACTTATCTCCGTCGTTAATATTATCCAGCTTGCTTAAAAGTTCGGGGGCAATCTTGGACTGTAAATCCTTCTCGACAATCGTTTCACCAGAATAATTTGACGGCATGTTGCAGGCACTTACCGGCAAAGCCGACAGCAGCATTACTGCCGAAAGTGCAATTGCGGACAATTGTTTTGTTGCTTTTCTTAGCATGTGAATTCCTCCTTTTTTAAATTTAATACCGCTATGGTATAATTATGCAAAATTATTCTACGAGCAGTTCATTTATGAAATCAGCAGTTTTCACAGCCGAACTATTGTAAAACATCTTCTATATAATAAACGATTGAGAAAGCGCTTTTTTCCGGATTTTTGCGAAAATTACACTATAAAATAATTCCTATATTTTTTAGTTAATTTAGACAAAAAAATATAACAGCCCTCCCATAAAAATAAAAAAGGAAAGGCTGTTATATCAGGTATATCAGAAAGGAACCGGTAACACCGGAGGAAAATCGCACACCGACTTTTTGGGTTTGGTAGCTTCACCGCCTGCGTCAAAATTTATCTCTAAGGGTTACACACTGAACCGGTAACACCGGAGGAAATACGGTCGGGAAGCCCCGACAGGCATAACGCACACCTAATTGTGGGGTTAGGCAACTTTTTAATCTGCGTTAGAATTTATCTCTAATTTATCATCATTGAGCTTGAATATAGTCTTTATCGGACAAAGTTTCGGTTTGTACCTCTGTGTCTGTATCGGTGTCGGAGCTGCTTTTTCTCTCCACTACAGGAAGCTTTTGCAGAAAACCGTCTATGATTTCAGCGCACTCAATCGGCTTCTGCATATAAATGCAATGATCTCCCGGAAGTCTTACGTAGTCGCAGTTACCCAACATCTCCAGATACGGCAGAAGCTCGGCTTTTTCGGTTCTCTCACAGTATTCGAGAATATCGTTGTATTCCTTCGCCGTAAGCTTTTCGGGCACATCTACGCTCCTGCCGCTGTCACGAAGCCATTTGTAATATTCGGTTATCTCCTGCGTGTCGTGAAAATAACTTGCGGAAATATATATTTTAGGAATATCGTTTTCTTTTATATTGTTATACGCCGCATGACATATATCATTAATATTATGATACTCGGAATTCATAGCCGCACTCATGCCATGGTGAACGTTCAAAGCGTCTGCTATCTTCTGATCCTCCGAAGAATAATTATTCGTAAGCGTACCCCAACGCTTTCTCACGGAAAGTCTATGCAGACCGATTTTATCTGCGGCAATAGTCATATTATCAAAGAAACCCTCTAATCTGCTGTCAATCGTCAAGTCAACGTCACCGTCAACAAGAGGAGTACTGTCGATAAACGCCACACCCTCTATCTCTTCGGGATACACACTTTCCCAATATGTAGCATATGCACCGGAGATAGAATGAGCCGCCAGCACATACGGAGCTTCATATCCGGCATTCGCAAGGGCGGCACGATAATTTTCAACCACGCTCGAAGCAGTCACCTTTCTTATAGTGTCATCGCTCACGCCGTAACCGACACGGTCAACGAACACAATGAGATTATCATCTGAAAAGCAGTCTGTCACTTTTCGAAACGTAATATCAAAATCGGACATACCCAAGCCGGACATACAAACAACCACATGCTTTGGGTCATCGCTGCCGTAGCCAGCGACATTCAGGCTGTAGTCCTTCGCCCTAACCACGTTGCTGTAGCCCAACTCCTTGAGCATGCTGGACTCTTTGAAATTCTTGAAAACATGAAATACAAACATAAAAAGTATAAACAGAATACACAAAAGAAAAATCATACAGAAAATTTGCCGTATTGTTTTTACAACCTTTTGCTTTAGATTCATCATTAAGAAAATCCTCCGAAACCACCGTATATATTATAGTTCTAAAATTTAAAAACACGTGCAATATGTTGTGAAATGTTCGTTTTATGTGGTGAAATGATATCCGCCGAAAAAAAGTTCAAACACAGTGATTCACCAAATTGCAGACACAATCATATTATAACACTGGGACGTGAAAAAACAAAGAAAAACTTTTGATAAATTTACGACAATTTTTTTTATACACTGCTCTATTTAAAATGAAAGGAGCGATTGTTTTGGAAGACAATAATGATCTGATGAGAATTGCCCACACACAATATGGAATAAGAACGCCTTTACCGGAAAATCCCGTAGTGGCAATGGCGTATGTACCGTACCAGCAGCAGGGGAAAATGTATTGTCCCGAACAGGGTATAGTAAGCGGCACACTGTTTCCGGAGCTGAACAAACCGTTTTGCTGCGGCAAGGGAGGTACACGATGACCGACAGAGATATTTTAATGAGAAAGATAGCTGCCTATGATTTTGCAATAGTGGAGCTAAACTTATATCTTGACACGCACCCGAAAGACAAAGAAGCTCACCGCAAGCTTGAGGACTACGAGAGCAAAAGCCGAGAGCTGCGTGAGATGTACGAGGAGAGATTCGGCCCGATAGTATTCAGGGAATCTCCCGACAACCGTATGAAATGGATAAAGAATCCGTGGCCGTGGGATATATGTGAGGGGGATTGAGATATGTGGGTGTATGAGAAAAAATT
>CACYEJ010000103.1 GCA_902773395.1 uncultured Ruminococcus sp. | reverse complement strand
GGCATGGAGCATGCTGCACTTTACAATGACCTCAGCGATAACTATGACGTAGCACAAAAGCGTAATGAGCTTTCATGCTACAATGCGGACGGTGTAACAATAGCTCACGAGGGAATGGTTTACATCAACGCTTATCCTGCCGGAATGTGTACCTCTACTCTGTCTGATATGACAGCGTTTGCTCGTGCTTTAATGAGTGACGATACAAAGCTGTTTGATAAAAAGGAAACATACCAAGAGCTAATCACACCTACAAAGTACATCGGAAACAGTGAATATGGAATGTTATGCCACGGCTTCTGGATGAACGAATCAAGCGAAACAGCTATAGAACATTCCGGTGTAACATCAGGCTGTATGTCGAATTTAATTGTAGACCCGGAACAACAAATAGGAATGGTTGTTTTGGTGAATCAGGTGCATTCCTCAAAATACACCCGTGAAATGCCAAAGCTTGTTTTCGGAGATTATACCTTCGATAACTACACAGATAAATACAGCGGATATGTTATGCTGGGCGAAAATATGTCCGGTTTGAAGCCGCTGCAATTATATGATGTTTTCAGCTATATAAAACTTCCTGAATATTCCTGCTCACGTTCAGAGGCAAACGGTATTGACATATTAAGCGATGTATACGGAGATTTTCTTGTTCTTGATACTTCATACGTCATAGTGCGGTATGTACTTGTTGGAATATGGATTGCGTTCATGATATTCGGCATAATATCGCTTATCGTTAAACTGATACGTCTGATTATAAGTAAAATCAGGAGAACTGAAAACGATATTCCTCTTGGATTATGGAGTACATTGAGCAGTATTATAGCTGTACTGCCCTCCGTAATAATCTTTATATGTATGAACTACGGTTATTCAACGGGTAATCTCTCGAAATGCTACAAGGTACAATTAATCCTTTTCTTTATACTTGCCGCTGTATATATTGTTGCTGCCGTAATGGGAGCTGTAAAATTATTCTCATCTCAAAGCAGCAGAAAAAGACTGATATACAATTCATTTGTGGAGCTGTCGCTTGTGTACGGTATATTTAGCGTGTTTTTCTGGGAGCTTTATAAATTCTGGATTTTGTAATAATTCTATCTGTTAGAAAAATTTTAAAAATTAAACTGCCGGTTTAATGACTTTTATAAAAAAATGAATTATAATATAGATACGCTAAAGGATAACCAAACGAAATGAGCCTTTGATTTTAATTAGTACATTTGAACATTTATCATCACCGACAACAGTCGGGAAAACAAAAGGAGTGAATAACCATGAAATTAAAAGAAGCCTTTAGATTTCAGAACAAAATTGAAGCGTTGCTCGATAATTGCCTAACAATTCTTTCCGACAAGGATTGTGTAACTATCACAAAACGTACATATCTCTACAAGAAGGCAAACCCTAACGCTGTAAACGAAACTGTTACCGTACAGCCGGATACAGAGTATTATAAATATATTAACGAAATGATTGAGTTTGCACTCTTTCTTCTCCAGAAAAGAGAAGAGCTTTCATATAAGATAAATGAGAGCAAGCGTAGTCTGCCTATTGACCTTGACAGTGAGATAAGTCTGAACAAGCACCGTCAGAAATTGTCTGCCGTGTTCAATAACATGTCCCGTATAAAAAGCAGCGAGCTTACCCAAACTAATGCCGGCACCGGCTACTGCTTCAACAACGAGGGAAATCAGATTTCCTATCGCTGCGATATTGAGAACGTTACAACTATTAACTTCGACAGAAACAAAGTTCGTAAGTATTCCACACAGCTTTTTGCACAAGCAGACAAAGCTTCTTTGGAGATAGACAAAGGTCTGATTGAATGCGAAGTCGATTTTAATCCTCCATTTGACGTAAACAGCAACTTCGATGAAGTATTTGAGGATTTCCTGAAAAACTAAATCCTCATTACCAACCGTTTCAGAAGTAACAGGTTCTAAAGCAGAAGATCGGTTCAGGTGCAGATGAACTGTAAGGCTGCATATTTTATGAGTACGGATTACCGAACTTCATAATCATGAATGAATTTATTATAAATGGAAAATCTTTCGTCAAACGATTTTTCAATCGTTAAACGTTCTTCTTCCTAACGTTCATTCGTTAATACCTGCTTTCTCTAAATCCACAAGCGTTTCGACAACGAACTTATTTTTTTATTATGGAATAATACTGTGTTTTTTATATTATTCATATTTTTATTTAATCTATTATTCAAAGCTTTCGAGTAATGAATAAATTTATAAATGGTCCGATGCTTTATGAACCTGTTACGTCTGAAGCGGTTGGTGATAAAAAAATTAGACGGACAGTCGAAAGACTGTCCGTTTGCTGTTACTGAATTAAGATTTTGCTGTAATTTTGTTTCGACAAGAATATCATTCATTGATACTCCGAAAAGAAAGCTGAGAGCAAAAAGGTTATCAACAGTAGGCAAGGACTTCCCCTGCTGCCACTTGTAAATAGCTTGAGGTTCTTCAAAGCCGAAGAACTGCTGAACATCACGAACGGTAAGACCGCACGCTTTTCTCAGCCGAACAATATTTTTGCCGGTTGCGGCTAAGTCAATAGTTGGAAATAAAACATTACTCAAATAAATTCCTCCTAACATCAAAGTAAAATAATAGATGTATCGAGAATAAAAAAATGAGATCAAACTGTTGAAACCGTTATTATTTTAACAAAAAACACAATATTTGTCAATAGACTTTTAAAAATTTTAATAAAAAAGATATACGGATTGTACGTTTTCATAAAACACATCTTGCTATTTACAATTGAATATGCTAAAATAAATATAAAGAGAGGTGAGTTCAATGTCGACCGAAACGAACCGTGAATACAAAGACAGGCTGTTTAAATTTATCTTTGGTCATCATGAACATTTAGACTGGACTTTAAGCTTATACAATGCCCTCAACAAAACATCATACACCAACACTGATGACATCGAGATTACCACAATACAAGACGCTGTATATATGAGAATGAAGAACGATGTGTCATTTCTTGTAGACAATATTATGAATTTATACGAGCAGCAGTCTACTTATAATCCCAATATGCCTATGCGTTTTTTCATCTATGCAGGTATGATTTACAGCAAGTATATTAAACAGAGTGAAGATTATAACGAATTCAGTACCTCGCAGCAGACTGCCCCGACTCCGAGATGTATATGTTTCTACAATGGAAAATCTTCTGAGGACGATATAAAAATATTGAAACTCAGCGATACTTTTGCTCCTAACTCTAATCCCGATATTGAAGTAAAAGTCACCATGATTAATATTAACTACGGACACAACAGCGAGCTTTTGGAAGCCTGCAAACCTCTTAAAGAATACTCATGGTTTGTAGACAGAGTCCGCATAACTCAGAAAGTAACTAAGGATTTGGAAAAAGCAATTGATATAGTACTTGATGAAACACCAGAGGAATTTTTAATAAAATCATTTCTAGTGTTAAACAAAGCAGAGGTGAAGCGTATGTGTATTACTGAATACAATGAAGAACAAACCTTAAATAAAATCAGAAAAGAAAGCAAAGAAGAGGGCTTTGCAGAAGGAAGAGCCGAGGGAAGAGCCGAGGGAAGAGCAGAAGGAAGAGCAGAGGGAAAAACCGAAGGTATGGAAATTGGAGCGCTTAATACACTAGTAGGTCTTATTAAGGACGGTATTTTATCTTTAACCGATGCAGCAAAACGAGCTAATATGACAATTTCTGAATTCGAAACAAAGACTGGTTTGAAAGCATAAAAATAAGCTCACAAGATTGGTGATGTAAAGTTGTTACATTCATTGTCTTGTGAGCATTTTTTATTGTATCACATTTTTGAAATATTGCTGTGTTAAGGATTATTTGCATCATCTTTCCATTGCATATTGCAGTATTTACGAAGCCAATCCGGATCGTTATAATTACTGTATTCGCTCATCTGGCAGCCATGACATATATCATCTGCCAACTCTATGATTACATCTCTTAGCTCCAGATTTGTTTTCCATTTTTCTTCGATAGCATCATATCCGTGGATAGCTCCAAGAATGTTTCCTGTAACTGCTCCTGTGGAATCGCTGTCACCGCTATGGTTCACCGATGCAATTATACCTGCGGAAAAGTCATTCTCATATCGAAGCGAACAGTAAATGGAAATAGCCAACGTTTCTTCTGCAACCCAGCCGCCGCCTAAACGATGTATGTTTTCAAGATCGGACTTTTCGTTTTCAGAAAGCTCTACTGCAAGATCAATAATGTCTGTAAGCTCTTTCAAATGCTTATCTCCATTAAAAATCCCTGTCATTGCTCCCTTAGCTTCCAACACAATTTCTTTCAAGGTCATATTATCTCTTCTGAATACAATTCTGTTGATAATGTGGACAAGTGCTGCTGCCGGCATATATCCCAAAGAATGACCATGAGTAATTGCGGCAATATGCGCTGCCTCACGGTCCAAGTTTTCCAAACTCATTCTTCCATAATTTAATGCAAGCGGAGCTATTCTCATAATACCGCCGCAGCCCTTACTGTTGTTTTGCGGATTATTCACAAAATCATATATGTTGTCATTATTGTGTTCGTAATTCATCAATGCCGATAAACATGTATTGCCCGGTGCTCTGCATTCATATAATTCGGGTACGTCCATAAGCCATGATTTGCGATTCGGGAATCTGCAATTTTCATCATTTCTGCTATTGTTGTATGTTGTTTGCTGGGTATGCAGCCAATCCATATATGCCAATTTCACATACATACTCGGATTACCCGATATTCCCCTCAGTGCGCCTCTTGTATCTCCAATAAGCAAACCATTTCCGGTAAACAAGGTCATTTGTGTATCATCGGAAATCAAAGCCTTTCCGGTTTTACTGTCAAGCACATAGCTCGTAATTCCTTTATTGCCAAATTCGGAGAATATTTGACTCTCATATAGAAATTCTACAGGATATCCCAAAGCGTCTCCTGCTGCTCCGCCAATCAGACAACCTCTGATTTGATCCAAATGAACTTCTGTTTCCTTTATCCTCTCCATGACTTCATCAATTATTTTCTGATTTTCTTCACGGTAAAAATTTTCATATGAAAAATTGCGATAGAACTCTTTAAAATTATATTGACTTTTTGAACGGTCAAGTACGGCAAAATCAACTTTCTTGAACAAATCACTTTCACCGTGATTGTTGTAGTTAATATTCTTAAAAGCTTTATAAAACAAATCGGATACTAAATGAGCGTCATTGCCAAAAGCTCCGCAGCCCCATGCACCCAGCACGAGAATTTTGTATCCAAGATATGCAACGCATTTAAGCATATTCATTATTCTATTGTAGAACATTTCCTCATATTCAGCTTCACTCATGCCCTCTTTGCCGTATGTAATCATAGGTGCTGCACAAGTCAACACCGATACAACTACAGATTCATCTAACAGTTCGCCGTTTTCATCTCTGATAATCTCCACCTTAGGAGTTATCATAAGCGCGTCTGAACCCATATTTGTATGCAGGCTCTTGTTATAACTATAAAACTCTTTAGCGGCATTACTCTCCAGTGAAAGCAATAGCGAACTCTTTCTGCACAAATCCTCCTCCTGTGCCTTTGCACCTAATCGAACTCCGCCGCCGGGATTCACCGGATTAGCAAAATTCAAAACAAGAACGGTAGAGCAATCTTTCGAAAATAAATACGTATCTGTCATTCTCTTTCTGGCAAGAGTAAAGGAATCTGTATTTTCGCATTCATGACCGCAGCGTCCTCCCAGAGCAAAAGGCGGCTTAAAATCAGTTCTGCTGCCGTTTTGCTTCACATCTTCCGGAAGATACACCTGTATGTCTTCCATTTCGCTGCGAGAAAGCTTTAAATTATTTTTTTTGCCGTTCTTTTCGTAATAACCTTGCTTAAAAATGTTCAGAGTATCATTGAGCATTTTTATATCTTTAATTGGGTTTAGCATTATTCAATCCTCCTAATCGTTTTTAGATGTGAAAATACCTATATAAATCCGTGTTATAGCTAACTCTTTTTAAACAATATATCTAAATTATATCACGTTGTATAGGAAGTTTCAATAGAATTTAAAAATATTCAGCATATAATTTCGGTGAATTAAAACATTAAATCATATTTTATATACTGAAAAGTAAAAAAATCTTTTATAAAATATGTAAAGTACGCTTGACAAAAATAGTAAAGCGTGCTATACT
>CACYEJ010000102.1 GCA_902773395.1 uncultured Ruminococcus sp. | reverse complement strand
CAGCCCGATTTTACGCCTGTGGAGTTAGTAGGTTACGAGAACGATGAAGCAGGAAGCCCATTGGCTTTAGACAATGGGTAGTTCACAGTCTTTGTTTAGAAGAGTGAATTTTGGCTGCTGCAAATAATTTCGCATTAAGAATTACGAATTGCCTTTCATAAGTCCGCTGAAAACCATGAATATTTGACTTAAAAAGGTCAAATTATTTCAGACCGTAGAAGAAAAAAGCCTGAAACATAAAGCTCTTGGCTCTGAGCTTATAACCAACAAACAAAAACGAGGACGAAAACCGCATTATTACAGGCTTCTCAGGTATAAAATCACATAACCCCAACAAACAACTAACAAACAACTAACAACAGTAGAAGAAAGAAAGAATATATCTTTTTCCCTAAAGGGAAAAAGATATATGGGAGAGTGTGGAAAATTATAATTCTATGAATGAGCAAATTTATAATTGTCCGTGATTATGCACAAAACAAATTAAATCTGTCATCCCGGGCAAAGCGAGGGATCTTTACGAATATGACTTGTTTTATGAAAAAGATTCCTCAGCTCTGCATAAGTTCCGCCAGCCAATCGATGACGCTCTTGGGGCGTCACTTAACTGCGTTCGGAATGACAAGTTGGTTATGCCTTACAAAATTATAACTCGTTTGTGCAATTTATAGGATTTGCTCATTTATAGCATATTAGAAAATTCTGATCACTAAACACTAAACACTAAACACTAATCACTAAGATAAGGAGGTGATAATGTTGAAGGTTATAGTTGACAGATTTGAGGGCGCAATGGCTGTAGTTGAACTGATGGAGGGCGAGCTTCAGAAGCTGCCGAGAATATTTATACCGGATGCGGTGGAGGGAGACTGCGTTGAAATAGCACCGGCTGAAAAGTCACGCTTCTATTTTGCAAGCATTGACAATAATATGATGACGGTTCTGACGCCCAAGGGTAAATACGCTCTTAACACTTCTCTTTCCGGCGGTGCGAAGCCCGGACAGCCTATCAGTTTTTCCGTAAGCAAAGCAGAAACGGAGGGACGTAAAAAGAAGATACGGGGTCTTATGAGCAAACTGTTTGAATGAATAAAAAACAACTCACAATTATATACTAAATTAGATAATCTGTTGGAAAGACTTTGCAAACGAATTTTCAACATTTGAATTGTGCATGATGACGAAAGACAGTGTCTTTTGTGGTTAAAATCAATATATATAATTGATTATTATTATTTATAATGCTGTAAATTGTTCTGACTAAGAATAATTGCAGCATTGTTTTTTCTGTAAAATAAATAAATCTGTTAAGAAAAGACTTTACATTTTAGGATGATAAATGTTAAAATATACATGAGATAAAGTCTGGGAACATCGGTTCTTTCCGGCATAGTGCAGGATACCGTCAGATGAATCGGGAGTTCTTGTAATCGGTATTCCGCCGGCGGAGAGGGTCATAATGAAGGGGATTTTCCGGGCTTTAAGGCAAATGGATTTATTTTTACATATGGAATGGAGCGTGATTGCTAATGAACGAAACTTCAAAGGTCAGCCGATTCACTTCCGGTCAGAGGATCGCAAGTATTTTTCTTTCGGCTGCACTCCTTGCTACGACTTTCACAGGTCTTGGCGGAGTAATCGCATCTCCCTCTATAGAGGCGGATGCGGCAGGAGATTATGGTCTTGCGGATAATATCCAGGACGGTACTATTCTCCACTGCTTTGACTGGAAATACAATGACATCAAAGCAGAACTTCAGCATATTGCTGAAGCGGGTTTTACATCAATTCAGACTTCACCGGCACAGCCTGATGGAACAGGCTCATGGTACTGGCTTTATCAGCCGAAGGGCTTCTACGTTGGAAACAACGGTCTGGGTTCCAAAGCAGAACTTCAGGCACTGTGCAGCGAAGCTGATAAGTATGGCATCAAGGTCGTTGTTGACGTTGTTGCCAACCACCTCAACGGTCAGACATCAAGTGTACAGTCAGATCTTCAGGATAACCAGTACTGGCATACTTATGGCGGTGTAAGTGACTGGAATGACCGTTATCAGGTTATTTACGGTGAGATTGGTATGAGAGACCTCGCAACAGAGAACTCTTACGTTCAGAGTAAGGTAAAAGGCTATGTCGAAGAACTCAAGGGCATAGGCGTTGACGGTATCCGTTGGGACGCTGCAAAGCACATTGGTCTTCCCGGCGAACAGGGCGATTTCTGGCCTACAGTTACATCAGTTTCCGGTATGTGGAACTATGGTGAAATTCTTGACAGCCCCGGCGGTAGTGATCCGGTTGGCACAATGAAGAAGTATACACAGTATATAGGTATTACAGATGCAGGCTACGGTCATACACTTAGAAATGCACAGAGAAATGGTAAGGTTCCGACCGATTATGCAAACTGGGCAGCACAGGGTCTTTCCTCTGACAGGATAGTATACTGGGGCGAAAGCCACGATACATGGGCTAATGCAAAGGACTGGGGTTACTCATGGGATATGAGCCAGAACCAGATCGACCGCTGCTATGCTATCGTTGCTGCAAGAAACCTTGCAACATCACTTTACTTCTCACGACCTTTCTCCGATCCTTCTGCTAAAGAGAATACCCATGTCGGTGACAAGGGAAGCACACACTTTACAGCTAAGGAAGTTGCCGAGGTTAATAAGTTCCATAATGCTATGATCGGCAAGAAGGACTATTACTCAGCTAACGGCGATGGCAGCGCTTGTGCTATCACTCGTCAGGGCGGCGGCGCAGTTATCGTAAAAGGCAGCGGCAGCGGCGGTGTTTCAGTTGCTAACGGCGGCGGATATGTTCCCGAAGGCACATACACAGACAAGATTTCCGGAAATACATTTACAGTTACATCAACTACTATCTCTGGTAGTGTTGGTGACAGCGGTATTGCAGTTATCTACGATTCAGTTCCTGTAACAAACAGCGCAGTTGTTTCTGCAACACCTGATTCTTCAAGCTTCACAAGCACAGTAACCGTTACAATGAATGTTAAAAACGCTGATAACGGTTCTTACACAACATCCGAAGGCAAGTCCGGCACATATACAAACGGCCAGACAATTACACTCGGTTCTTCAGCATCTGTAGGCGGAAGCGTAACTCTTACACTTACTGCTACAGGCAGCGACGGCAAAACAGCTACAAAGACATATACTTATACAAAGACTGATCCTAACGCAAAGGTAAAGGCATATTTTGACGCTAATGCTTACAAGTGGAGTTCAGTATACGCTTATGTATATGATGAAAGCACCGGTACTGTAAGACAGATGGCTGCATGGCCCGGAGTTAAGATGACAGAAAAGACAAGCGAGGGCTACTATGTTCTTGATGTTGACGACTACAAGGGTACAGGTCAGATAGTCTTTACCGAAAGCAGCGATGCAACAACAAACAGATACCCCGAAGAGAGACAGCCCGGTCTTAAGATAGGCAATTCGTCCATGCTGTTCACAACAAGCAATACATGGAAAGCTTATACAGCACCTACACCTACTCCGACACCTGATCCTGAGGTTCCCACAGTAACAGCTGACAAGGCAAGCGGTTCATCCTTCACAGATGAGACAATGACTGTTAACCTTACTCTTGCAAATGCTACAAAGGGTACTTACAAGGTTGACGGCGGTCCTGAGAAGTCATTCACAGGCTCTGCATCAGTAGTTATCGGCGAAGGCAAGATCGGCGACAGAACAGTAACAGTTGAAACAACTGCTACAAGCGGCAGCACAACAAAGAACTATACCTTCACATACAATAAAAAGTATGTTGTAAAGACAACAAGCTCATCAGCCGGTTCACTGGCAAGCTATTATGCTACTAACCCGACAGGCGTCGGCAAGGAAAAGACAATCACAATTGACGGCGATGCAAGCGACTGGTCAGAGGATATGCTTATTGCTCAGGGCGCTGCATGGGACGTTGCTAACCACTGGAAGGGCGGTCACGAGAACTGCGTTCTTGATACCTATGCACTTTTCGCAGCATGGGATGACACTAACCTCTATGTTGGCTGGCAGATGGTTAATACCTGCGACACATGGGCAAATTCCGGCGACGGTCCTCTGAGTGACGGCGGACGTGTACTTGATGTACCGCTTATACTTGCGCTCAGCATTGATCCTTCAAGCGTATCAATGACAAACAAAAACTCAACAGGCGGTTCGATCTGGGGTAAATCTCTTGGTCTT
>CACYEJ010000101.1 GCA_902773395.1 uncultured Ruminococcus sp. | reverse complement strand
GCCGTTTGAGCGTGTGTCACGAAGCTCAATGAACTGCGGTGCATCGCTCAAACCCCATGTCATCACATTATGTCCAATCTTATTGAGGTACCACGCAATAAAAGCACCCCAGCGTCCGCAGCCTAATACAGATATATTCATAAAACAACTTCTCCTATTAAAAAAAATATTTATATAGATTATACCATTATATCCGCAGAATGTCAAAGATATATAGAAAATTATTAAAATTTTTTAGAAGTGTTTCTATAAAATTCAAAAGGACTGCACCCTAGAATTACTATGATGCAGTCCCTTTGAATTGTACATTATAAAGGAATAAAAAAAACATGCTCGTACTGACATTAAGATATTACAATCAAAACTTGTACATCTAAATTATACACCCTGCCGCAACTTTACGCAACTTTAAAAAGCAGATTTTACCAAGCAACAAATCAAGCAACAAATTAAAATTTTTCTAAATATATACAAATATATTTCCGTTTTGCAATTATAATTGTTGATTGTGAATTTATAATAATATAGCAGCATCTTTTTACAGGAGAATAAAAATGTGTTTTTCAAAATATTTTAACAATTATTTAACCAGAAATAATATTTCTATCAATAAGCTTTCTAAAGCAACAGGAATTGACAGAGCCACTCTGCACAGATATCAGAACGGTGACAGACTGCCTAAAAACATAGAAACAGTTGAAGCGATTGCAGACGGATTGTATATGAATGCAGCAGAGCGTGCCGAATTCCTTAAAGAATATGATAAAGCTACACTCGGAGATGACATTGTAAACAGCTATCATTTTTTTAAAAACCTGCTCCAAAATTTCAGCGATACCAAGGATTCTGTAACACTGTCTATCGTATCGGAAAGTATCCGCATTCCGGAAACATTCTCAGCCACTGAGGACACAGCCGCACTCTACCACAGCCATAATATTATCGCATATGTGGTAAGAATGTTTAAGCAAAGCCATGATTCCAACGGACATATAATGCTTTACATGCAGCCAACCTACACACAGATTCAAGAGCTTTTGATTCCCTTTTTCAGCGGAACAGACGTTATTATTGAGCAGCTTATTTGCTTTGAAAAGTCAATTGAAAAATACCATACAAACATCAATGTGTTAAAAGAAGTTTTGCCTCAGGCATTTACTTTGAAAAATTACAATGTGTACTATTATTACAACAATATTGTAAATAACCTGAACTCTGTTTCTCCCCTGCCCAATCTAATGATAAACGAAAGCTGTGCATTGATGTTCGATTACGAAATGCAATCAGGATTTTTCACAACAAATAAAATTATTGTTAATTACCTGACTGAGTACTTTAATCGTACAAAAGCGAATTTTTTCTCTCTGATAGAGAAAGGCAGCTATATTGACAATTTAGACCAATTGAATTCGGCAATCAACGGAAGAAAAATAGTTACAATCTTCAATCAGCCGTGTTTAGGACCTTGTCTGGATTCAAAAACTCTGAAAGAAAGTATTTGTCAATTTCCGCTAAAAGAGCAGCTGATTAAGGAGCTTTTCAGACAATACGGCGACTGGAGAGGCACAACACACGTTTTCGAGGAATACAACATCACAAATCTTGACAGTTGTTTTACAAAGAATGGGTTGAGAAGCTTTGCAGAAAAAGGTAAGGTGGACGAATTTCCGGAACAATGTCATCAGGCGTTTTCAATAGAATCACGTATCTACGTATTGAAGAGAATGCTGATTGTCAACGAGAAAAAACGCTGCACCTACAAAATGTTTAGGAATGATATAGAGCTTCCCAAAAACATACAAATTTACCTTGACCACGACAACAGGACTGTCTGGCTAAGACGCATTGACAAAGCTAATCTTACTCAAATAGGAATACAGGAAGCAAGCGTTTACAACACCTTTATGAACGTAATAAAATATATTGAATTAAAGAATCTAGCATGCACAGACGATGAATTCAGAAGCTTTATTGAAGAGCTTATCTCAGAGCTGAGAAAGTCTAATGGGGAGCAGCAGTAAAATTACGATGCAAAATATTTTTTTATAAAACCCTTGACAATACATCAAGAAAATGTTATAATTTATTTTGTTGATTGCTGGTGTAGCTCAGTTGGTAGAGCAGCTCATTCGTAATGAGCAGGTCATCGGTTCGAGTCCGACTACCAGCTCCAGAAAGACGGATTAAGTTTTTGTGCATAGTCCGTCTTTTTATTTTATATTTTTTATCGTGTTGTTTCCACTGTCTTACATTCAATATTAAAATGTGTGCTGCAATCGTTCAGACTCTCTGCATAAAGCTGCGGATCGGAATACTTTTTGTAATCTGCAAATTTTAGGTTACGTCCCAAATTGTAGATATCGTAATGCTTTTCACACAGCATTTTCTGTACTGAGTTCTCAGCCATTTCATGAAGCTCCTTTGAAAAAAGGCTCTCTATCTCATTATCAGATATGTCATCGGGATTTTCAAGAACCGTAAGTTCAAGCTTGCAGGTAACATGAAAATCAAGGTTGTCATCTATATCCTTTGCTTTCACGACAGTTGAGCATTTTGTAACTCTGCCCGAAATGCCCTCAAAGCTCAGGACTGTACCGCTGTCTATACCCAATAATGTTTTATATACAATAAACTCGTCCTCGCTAAGAGTATATATTTCCCCCTCTCCGCTAATTGCCGCAACAGAGGAAAGCTTTATTGTATTCTCATCTGCACGAATCAACGAGGCGGTGGGCGTATCTGTAGGATTGTTTGACTGATTTATAAAATTCAGTATTGTATATAAATTGTCATTTTGTGAAACAGAGGGTGATATCATACTCATACGTTCAATAGGCAAGATGCTCCCCGAAACCTCCAGCGTCAAAATATCTTCGGCTGTAGTTTCACTTACGTAGAATTTTACCGTTGGGCGAGCATCGCTGTACCTGATAAAGTAATCGAGTATATCTACCATATCTCCCCTTGCTGTTTCGTAGCCAACCACAATTGCAGAATTCTGACCCAAAAACGGCTCGCTTCCTGAGCTGTTTTTTATTTTGCCCATTGCATCTCCGATAGACTTGCCCTGTACCTGTATGCACTTATTTTGATTTTCGCTGCCCTCGGAATAATTATCTATATACTGAACGGTAATGTTATATTGTTCATAGTCTTTATCTATTCCAATTCCTTTGATAATCATTCTGTCCTGAATCTGAGTTTTCTGACACCCCGTAAGCATAGGAATGCCCAAAAGCACTGCAATCGTCAAGGCAGCCGTTCTTGCCGCTGCTGCGTTCATCTTCTTTTTTCCGAACGACAATACGCATATAAGCGGCAATATCAATGTCACCGTGAGAAATCCTAAAAGCATTATTTTCATATTTAATACGCCGTATCTCAGCTTCTCCGAATTTACGGATACTAACGCTGATATTCCCACAACAGCCGCAAGTATCGGATTAAGCAGCTTTGCCTTTTCCGCTCTCATAGAGGTTTGAACGGTTTCTCTAAGTGCCGCTAATGACAATGAAACCTTTACGAACATTCCAACCGTCCACAAGGCAAGGAATATTACATCAAGCCGCTGAAACGCCCCAAGTTCAATAAGCTGAGTAGCTGTATAAAACGGATACGGCGTGGTGTGCATATACTCTCCCAGCACTCCGAATGAGATTAATCCGATAATCATTATTGCTGCGTAAGATAAAATAATTGCTGAAATCACTGTTTTCTTTACGTTACTCTTGATTCTGCGTACAAACAAAAATATTGACGGTATGGAAGAAGCGTAAGCCGCCAGATACATTGTATTCTCATAAATCCGTTCGGGCTTTTCTATAAAAATATGAGAATAGTTTAATACATTTACTCGAAACATTAGAGAAAAAACAATTATAACAATTGAAATTACTATCAACGCAAAGAAGATTGAAGAGGCACGGCTTATGGCTGCTATCCCCTTTTTCGCCGAGTAATAGCAGCAGCACAGAGTAAGCAGAAAAAATGCAAAAAACGGAAGTCCCGGATTTATAAAATTGCTCAGCAGCAATGAAAATACAAGCAGCGATACCAATGCCGAGTACATAAAATACAGTATATATGCAGCCGAAAATATTCCGCTGAGAGCCGGCTTTTTCGACTGAACCGCACTGATAATATTATCTGATTGTGAATATTTATTAAAGATAAACAGAGGCACCGACAGCAGAATAAGCACCGCTGCTGCCGCAGCTGTTGATATCGAAAGCATGAGCAAATCAAGTTCTTTTACCGAATAGCCTGAATACATCATTGCCGAAAACACAATACTCAAAAATATAAGACAGAATAGCTGGTAATGTGAAACTGGTTTACTTTTATCCATTCGCTTCCCTCCGTTAATTATCTGCAAGCTCCTGAACCTTGACCTGTCTGCGTGAAAGTGTTTTCCAATCAGCACGTACAAAGACATCTCGAAGCCCGAATAAACTCAATGGTGCAATCGGTGAGAGATAAGGAATATTAAAGCTCTCCTTTGAACACATATTTATAATTAAAATACTGAACAATAAAAATATCCCCCACAATCCCCAGAACCCTCCGAAAATGATAAATAGAAATCTCAGCAACGCAACCGAGGCATATATATCGGGAATAACATAAGAACAAATTACCGTAAGAGCCACTATCATCAGCGTTGGAGCACCTATGAATCCGGAGCTTACGGCAGTATCGCCGATTACAAGACCGCCTATTATACTGACGGCGTGACCGAGCGTTTTGGGAAGTCTTAAACCTGCTTCCCTCATAATCTCATATATAAATGTAAAAAGCAGTACCTCCGAAAAAACGGAGAACGGCGTTTTTGACACAGACACAGCAACCCTTGTAAGCAGTTGGGACGGAAAAAACTCCGGATTAAAAGCTGCAAGAGCAACATAAAGTCCCGGAAGAATAATTGATATTACAAAGGAAACATACTTTAACCACCTAGTTGCTGCCGCAAAGTACGGACGATTTGAATAATCATCTAGCGTCTGAAAATTTTCAACCATAATATGCGGCACTATAAGCGAACTCGGCGTACCGTCAACAAGTATTACAATCTTTCCCTCACACATTTTTGCACAGGCGGTGTCGGGACGCTCCGTTATTCCCACTCCGGCAAACAAATCATTATCTCCGCTGCTCTCAAGGTAAGAAACAAGATAACCGGACGCAAAGAGCGTATCCAGCTGACACCCCTCCAGACGTGATTTTAATTCACTCAGTATCTCTTTCGATACAACATCTGTTAAGTAGCAAAGGCATATCTGAGTTTGTGACACGTCACCGATATTCATAGTTTCAAATTTTAGGTTGGTATTCCTCAGGCGGCGGCGAATCATAGAAATATTTATTCTTATCGGCTCAACGAAACCCTCCCTGCTTCCTCTTTGAAGCACCTCGGTATCCGGCTCCGACACACTGCGGAAAGAGAACCCCTGAACTCCTACAGCCAACGCCTTGTCGCAGCGATCAATTATCACGCAGGCGAATCCGGACATAATATTTGCTGCAACATCACCGAGATATTTTATAGTCATATGATCACAGTTAGTGATAATATCTTTTTCTACAATAGTAAAAATATCACAGTCCGAAAATGCAATCTCATTGTAAGTCGAAATCGGATTAGTAATACTGGCTGCAAGAGTTTCCTTATCAACCATACCCTCCATTGTAATGATTGCAACCTCGACAACGCCGTCGCTGAGTTTCAGATTCATTCGCTTAATGGTAAGATCACTGGAATCTGCAAACATATCCCGAAGCCGTTCGATATTCAGCTCCAGACTATTGGATATCGGTATTTTGGGCTTTTCAGGCTTTGGGTGCATAGGCGGTCTGTAAAAGCTCTCCGCCTTTTTTAGTAAATTAAACATACGTTCACCTCTTTTGTTGGATAGTCTTTCCGAGAGGTGGGCGGTTTATTCATTGAACACTAAAACGTTAATATTTAACAACAAGAATATTTTGTTTTAAATCAGCCGATTTTATTATTATGCCGTCAAAAATAAAAACGGATTTCCGCTGTACAAATCAAAAAAAGACTTGACAATACAGCTATAAAATGATACAATATTTTGAGAGAATTTTGTTGAAATGCGGTTCTTTTCTTTTTCTTAAAACCGTTATCTATCTGTAAAATTCCGCTACAAATAAAGGGGTTTTCATTATGAATTGTTTGCTGAAGAATGCCAATGTTTTTCAGAATTGCGAAATAAGCAAAAAGGATATACTTATCAGCAACGGACGTATTGTTTCTGTTGGCAATTCTCTTGTTCCCGAAAGTGACACCGACATTATTGATTTAAAGAATTGTTTCATATTTCCCGGTTTTATTGATGTTCATGTGCATCTAAGAGAACCGGGTTTTTCATACAAAGAAACAATCAAAACAGGTTCGCTTGCCGGTGCTCACGGAGGGTACACAGACATTTGCTCTATGCCGAACCTCTCCCCTGTACCCGACAGCGTGGAGAATGTGAAACAACAGCTTGATATAATTGAACGTGACGCCGTAATTAACGTCCACCCATACGGCTCTATTACCGTGAACGAACAGGGCAAGGAGCTTTCCGATCTTGACGGACTTAGTAAATATGTCATCGCTTTTTCCGATGACGGCAGAGGTGTTCAGAGCGACGAGATGATGCTTTCCGCTATGAATAAGGCTCGTAAGCTTGACAAGATTATCGCTGCTCATTGCGAGGTGAACGAACTGCTCAAAGGCGGTTATATCCACGACGGCGAATACGCAAAGGTTCACGGTCACAAGGGCATCTGCTCCGAAAGCGAATGGGGACAGATTAAGCGTGAT
>CACYEJ010000100.1 GCA_902773395.1 uncultured Ruminococcus sp. | reverse complement strand
CTTTGACGTATCCTTTTCGGCGGCGCTTACCGCGCTCAACAATATGGGACCGGGTCTGGGAGCCATCGGGCCATACGGCAATTTTTCAGAGTTTACTCCGTTTTCAAAATTCGTGATCATATTTGACATGCTTGCGGGCAGACTGGAGATATTCCCTGTGCTGATAGCTTTTATGCCCAGAACATGGAAAAAAGCATAAAATTCGTGTGATTAAGTGTAATATCAACGACGTCATATAAGTGACGAAATTTTTGCTAAAAAAATATGCAAATTGTCAAAATATCTTTTTGCACACTTGCCTTGTGATGGATTTGCAACATCAATTTTGGTGAAAATATACGATTGCCTCCGCAATTAATTAACAAAATATTCATAAGCCTTGTGACAAACGACTAATAATTTGATGATGTTTAGTTCAAAGTATCAAAAATTCCCCGTCTTTTTGATGGGGGATTTTTTTGAAATATTTTTTGTTATCAAATAGTTCAAAGGTTTGTAATTTCTGCTTAAATCTTAGCTATACATAATTTATATAAAATTAATAGTTGACTGAGAATTTTTTAGTGCTATAATATTAACGATAGCTGAATTGCGCCCAGGTTCAATTATTCATCAATATTTTATCAAAGATAGGAGATCTGTCTATGTTAAAAAGAAGTGAATACTTCGTAATGTCGATGTCGTTTGTATTTATGCTTGGCATATTTCTTGTGATTTCGATGAACTACATTACCGATTCTGCCGCCAGCAACAATGAGATCGTTGATAAATTTGACTCATCGACTCATGTGGCTGACACTGAGAAGCTCGATAAGGATTACCTTATCATTACAGGCAATGACACTGTCATCTGTGAGAATGTCAAGATGGCTCTCAATTACGCAAAGAAGGGCTACAAGGTTTCCAGCGCCGCTTCCACCCTTAATACCAACGATTTCAAAGACGTGAAGGCAATTATTGTCACCACTCCGGATCTGGGCTCACTCGGAGACATGATGCTTACTATGAATGCGGTAAAGCACGGCATCAATATTTTCTTTGCAGCGCTTCCCTATGAGGGCTCGAACAACTACGACAATTACTGTGAAGCTATGGGCATCGTTTCCAGAACCGGCGATGCTTCTATAGCGGGTTTTCAGGCTTTTGAAGGCTTGTTGGCACAGAAGGGCAACATTGTGTGCAACGATTATCCCATGACGGTGGAGGACATCCGAATTGACGCTACCTGCCGCAAGTATATATTTGAGTATTCTCCCGACCCCAACGCCGATCAGAGCTCCATGGTGCCTCTGATGTGGAGAACCGTTTACGGGAACGGTCAGATTTTTGTGCTCAATGCCGACTTTATGGAGTATAAGTACGGTATGGGTCTGTGTATCGCCGTTCTCGGCGCGATGGAGTCGGATTACGCGTACCCCATTGTCAACGCAAAGGTAAATTACATCGACAGCTTCCCCTTCCTCAGCTATGAAAACAGCGATGCTATGATGAGATTTTACAACAGAGATTCTCAGGCATTTATCAAGGATCAGGTGTGGCCGAACCTTGTTACCATGATGAAGGATTCTGACATCAAATTTACAGGCTTGTACTATGCCTTCATCACCGACGCTAACAAAGAAGCCAATTTGAATCTCGAAACGCTGTCCTACTTTAAAAAGCAATTCAGCAAGTACGGCTGTGAGTTTGGCTTCGGCGGCTATCACAAGGATATACTCAGCGATAAGAAGCTGGAAGAACATGCGATGAACACCAGCTACAGCCAGTTCAAATACAATATGGGTAATTACAATCTGCTTACCTATAAGTATTCCAATACTATCTCGCAGGCAGTGCAGGCCGATATGCTGCGCAAGATCAGAAAGGTACGCGTTTATGTCAGCAAGCTTGACGTTGAAGAGGGCAGCAGCGAATACCAGGCGCCTCTCGGCTTTGCCGAAAGCAACGTGGTCAATATGCCTGTCATCTGCGAAGCGGTGGAGCCGAGCTATCAGGATTTCTGGAAGGCATGTAACATGGCATCCGGTCTGGGACTTTTTACCCACTACTTCGATATGTATGACGTTATTACCAATACAAGCAACTACAGCCTGGAATGGATGACTTATTCGCAGAATCTCGCCAAGGAATTCAATCTGCTCAACAGAGGAACCTCATGGCTGACCGAGAAAACATCGGCGCAGGCGGGCTACTCTGCCAAGAGATACCTCTGCCTGATGCCTGAGATCAAGTTCAGCGACAGTGAACTGACTATCAAGTGCAACAACTTCGATGACAAAGCTACATTCATGGTAAAGACT
>CACYEJ010000099.1 GCA_902773395.1 uncultured Ruminococcus sp. | reverse complement strand
TTCTACTACAAGAGAGGCAATGCAACAAGCTGGACAACAAAGTCAGCTTACGGCAAGGCTACATCTGTAACATTGTCACCTGCTTATGCAGACACTTACACAGTAAAGGTAGACGTTAAGGATAATAACGGTACTGTTGCATCTAAGACATTTACTATTACTTCAAGTGAGCCAACAACAACATTGACAAACAACTCCACAGTAAGTGCAACAACTGTAACAAAGGGCACAGCAGTTACAATCACAGGTAAGGCATCAGGCGGCACATCGCCGTATCAGTATGCTTTCTACTACAAGAGAGGCAATGCGACAAGCTGGACAACAAAGTCAGCTTACGGCAAGGCTACATCTGTAACATTGTCACCTGGATATGTAGATACTTACACTGTAAAGGTAGATGTTAAGGATAACACCGGCAAGGTAGTTTCCAAGACATTTACAATTAAATCAATCAGCGGTTCTACAACTGCTCTTGCTAATAAGTCTTCACTTAGCTCAGCAAGTATTACAAAGGGCACAACAATTACTATTAACGGAGCTGCTTCCGGTGGTACAGGTTCTTACACCTATGCTTACTACTACAAGCAGAGTTCCGCTTCTAATTGGACTGTAAAGGGCACAGAGTTTGGTACTGCAACATCAGTTAAACTTAGTCCTGGTTATGCTGTAAACTATGATATTAAGGTTATCGTAAGAGATAGTTCCGGCGAAACAGTAACTAAGACATTTACTCTTATCGTTAAGTAATTTCATCAAAATTTAAAACGACTTGTTCGTTTGATCGCATAAGGCTGCTGTATCAGTATTTGATATAGCAGCCTTTATATATATTCAATGATTTATGTGATAAAGGTGAAAAAATAATTAAAAATATTATGTTTAATTTTTCTATAAAAAAGTAGGCTTTTATTTCCTGTATATGCAAATATGCAGAAAAGTATTGGGCTTTTTCTCTTGACACTTGACAAAAAGGGGCTGTTGAACTATAATTAGTAAAGGTTATTTTGCGTTTTTTTAATTATTAGACAATGCTTTTTGGATTGATTTGATATTTACAGGGTATTTAAATTGTGGATTATTGTGTGGATTATTGTATTGAAAAAGAGGAATTAAAATAATGGAAAAGAAATATTGTATCGCAGTAGCCGGCACAGGATATGTAGGCTTATCTATTGCGACTCTGCTTTCTCAGAATCATAAGGTTTATGCAGTGGATATTATCCCTGAAAAGGTCGAAATGATTAACCGGAGAAAATCTCCTATTCAAGATGAGTATATCGAGAAATACCTCGCTGAAAAGGAGCTGGATTTGACGGCAACTCTTAACGGTGAAGAGGCATATGCCCAGGCTGATTTCGTAGTGATTGCCGCTCCAACTAATTACGATACGTCTACTAAGCATTTTGATACTTCTGCTGTAGAAGCTGTTATTGATTTGGTTATGAAGGCAAACCCGAATGCAATAATGGTTATTAAGTCAACAATACCGGTTGGATACACTAAGTCTATCCGTGAGAAAACAGGAAGTAAAAATATTATTTTCAGCCCTGAATTTTTGAGAGAATCAAAAGCATTATATGATAATTTGTATCCCAGCAGAATTATCGTTGGTACAGATCTTGATGACGAGAGGCTCGTTGAAACAGCACATATCTTTGCTGATTTGCTAAAAGAGGGTGCTTTAAAGGAAAATATTGATACGCTCTTTATGGGCTTTACCGAGGCTGAGGCAGTTAAGCTTTTTGCGAATACTTACCTTGCTTTGCGTGTAAGTTATTTTAATGAGCTGGACACTTACGCTGAGATGAAGGGTCTTGATACAAAACAGATCATTAACGGTGTGTGCCTTGACCCTAGAATAGGTCAGCAATATAACAATCCGTCCTTTGGTTATGGCGGCTACTGCCTGCCTAAGGATACTAAGCAGCTGCTTGCAAACTATGAGCTTGTACCGCAAAATCTTATCGAAGCTATTGTACAGAGCAACAGCACAAGAAAAGATTTTGTTGCCGACAGAGTTCTTGAAATAGCCGGCGGCTATACTGCTGATGAGGAATGGAACAGCTCCAAGGAAAAAGAAGTTGTAATAGGCGTGTACCGTCTTACAATGAAAAGCAACAGCGATAACTTCCGTCAAAGCTCTATTCAGGGCGTTATGAAGAGAATCAAGTCTAAGGGCGCAAAGGTGATAATCTTTGAACCTACTCTGAAAAACGGCGAAACCTTTTTCGGCTCTGAGATAGTAAACGATCTTGAGGAGTTTAAAAAACGCAGTCAGGCAATTATAGCAAACAGATATAATGAATGTCTGAATGATGTGAAGGAAAAAGTTTATACACGAGATATTTATATGCGTGATTAATCTGTTGGGAGAATTAATAAACAACATGGATAAAAAAGTGAAAATTTGTTTTGCGGCATCTACAGGCGGTCATTATGAACAGATCATGATGTTAAAGCCTTTAATGGATAAATATGACAGCTTTATCCTTACTGAAAAGACTCGCTATAATTCCGGTGTAGACGGAAAGACTATGTACTATCTGAAACAGATTAACCGTAAAGATAGATTTGTTCTTTTTTTTCTGTTGGCAAACTTTTTTAAATCGTTAAAAATATTTCTTGCAGAGAAACCCGATGTTGTTATTTGCACCGGGGTTCTTGCTATGATACCGATGTGTCTGATTGCCAAAGCAGCGGGCAAAAAGCTGATATATATTGAGTCCTTTGCAAAGGTGACTTCTCCAACAGAAACAGGTAAATTTCTTTACAAATATGCCGATCAGTTTTATGTTCAGTGGGAGTCAATGTTGGAGATTTTTCCCAATGCTACTTACTTGGGCGGTATTTATTAAGAGGTTGTGAGCAGATGATTTTTATTACTTTGGGATCGCAGAAGTTCCAGTTTGACCGCTTGCTTAAAGCAGTTGATGATTTGGTTGAGCGATCTGTTATAACAGAACCTGTATTTGCACAAATCGGCTACAGTACATACACGCCGAAGCATTACGAGTATAAAAAATTTCTCGACCGTGACGAATTTGCTTCTATTGAAGGCAAAGCGGATATTATCATTACTCATGCCGGTACAGGTGCGATTGTAGGTGCAGTAAAACAGAATAAAAAAGTTATTGCTGTTCCAAGACTGTCAAAGTATGGTGAACACGTTGACGATCATCAGCTTCAAATTGTGGCACAGTTCAAAAAGATGAATTTGATTTGTGCCTGCGAGGATTTGTCAAAGCTTGACGAAGCACTTGAATATACACGAAAAACCTCTTTTGAAAAGTATAAAAGCAATACTCACCGAATAATTGATAATATTGATAAGTATATTACA
>CACYEJ010000098.1 GCA_902773395.1 uncultured Ruminococcus sp. | reverse complement strand
AGCTGCGATGGCTGCAGTTCAGGGCTGATTGAAATGTACCAGCCCTATATTGATGGAATTAAAGAAATTCGTGAAATCAATATGGAATTCAGGGCAAATTATGAATCCGGAGTTGAGGGACCACAAAAAGCTGATTGCGGTTATAAGATGTAAGGCAGGACGATAGAGCTGAAGAAAAAAACAGATAATTTTTGCCACAAATTTTTTTCGCTCGTATAAATAATCAGAAATCAAAAATAACTGATGCATTTGAGGTGGCGAAGGCTTCACCAAAGAATAGCTAAAAGTTATGAGCGGAATTATAAAAGTTACAGCAAAGGTGCTTACAGTTCATCAACGCCAGGGACTATTAACCAACGATTTCTTATGAGGGATAGAGCAGTTTACGTAGCGTAAGCTTTACGAAAGACGAGCTCACAAGATTGAGATATTCCAGTAATGATGGCATTTGCTTCATCTAAATTTAGGAAAATCTCATAAAAATCAAAATAAGGGTGTCACAGTAGATGATGAAACATTTCACCGGATACTGTGGCACCCTTATTTTAGCGGTGCGTAAACCGTAAATAGGAAAGGTCCTAGGGGACGGGGTTAGTGGTTCATTACAGGAAATAATTTGGTCAGTTCTCAAATCAAAGATTTTTGCTTTCAGAGTGGAATTGTATGCTTTTCTTATTGCAAAAACGCAATACAGGGCTTTTAATTGACAGGAGAAAGATAAAATGGTATTAAAAGAGTGAATTTTACAATCATCTACGTAATCATTGGAGAAGAATAGGTCATGAGTGAGGAAAAGAAAAAAGAAATTGTGAGGATAACTAAGTTTGTTTTCTTTTCAATTTCTGCAGGAATAATTGAAATTGTGAGTTTTTCACTGCTTACAGAGCTGTCGACGCTTCCATATTGGCCATGTTATCTGACAGCACTGGTTTTATCAGTTCTTTGGAACTTTACGCTGAATCGGAAGTTTACCTTTCAAAGTGCCAGCAATGTCCCAATAGCGATGTTAAAAGTGGCACTGTACTATGCATTTTTTACTCCTATAACTACGATAGGTGGAAATTATCTGGTAGAATACCTTCATTGGAACGATTATCTTGTTACAGGACTTAATATGGTTCTTAATCTGAGCACTGAATATATCTATGATAGATTTGTCGTATTCAAAGACAGTATTGACACCGGATCATCAAGAGCTGCATGAACGCATTCTTTAACTAAAGCTTTTAGTAGCCTTATGACAGTCGAAGCAGTAGATCAAAAACGGTCTGCTGCTTTTTATGTTCTACCTAAAATGACATTTATTTGTAAAAGAACACTTCCTATGGTATGATAATGTTAACACGACGTTAAATTCTAGTTTTATGTCATGCAGATTATAATTAATAAAAACTAGCTGTTTTGGCTTAATTTACGCATTGGAGAATAACATGGGTAAAGACTCCGCATACTATAAACAATTAACAAAGACAAAATCAGAATACATCAAAGAAATCAAAGACCAATTGCCTGTTCATACACATACGTTCATTGATAACTGTGTTTTGAGCTACCAGATTGGAACAGCTCTTGGGTATGCCAGAGATCTGCTGGATTTCTACGAATATCTTCATATATGCAATCCAATAGTTGCAAAAATAAAACTTAATGCAATTCCTCATGAAATAATTGAAAAATTGAACAGCCGCGATATTGATGCTTACCAGACGCACCTGATCACAGCGCGACAACTCAATGAGCGCTCAACAGCGAGAAAAATGGCTGCTATTCGAAATTATTTTGCATATGAAACAAGACAGGGATTTCTTGATGAAGATATTACTTTGAAAGCTGCAAAAAATAAGAGAATAACAAAGAAGACAATTACAAGGCTTGATCAACATGACGTAAAATCCCTGGTGAATGCTGTAGAAAATTCCCAGGTGGCTACCGAACACGCCAAAATCTACGCTGAAGCCACCGCAAAACGCGATCTGGCTATTATTACGCTTCTTTTGCATACAGGAATGCGTGTGTCAGAATGCGCCGGACTTGATATTGACGACTTGGACTTTAAAGATAACACTTTGAAAATTGTGAGAAAAGGCGGAAACGAGTCCAAACTCATGATAAATGAGCCTATCCGCAATACTTTGCGTGATTACATAATAAATGAGCGCCCCACTCTCGTTGAAACTGACAGTGAAAGCGCCCTTTT
>CACYEJ010000097.1 GCA_902773395.1 uncultured Ruminococcus sp. | reverse complement strand
TTTAGAGAAAATTAAGAAAAAAATCAAAACACCATAAAATATAATCTTTCGATTAAAACTAAAACAGGCAAGAGCTTGCGAATTGCCAGTCTGAGAAAGAAAAGTGCTGAATTTTAACGCTTGTGAGTATAATCCTCTAAAATAAAAACAAACTTCTTCACCAACGTGACATTTATAAATAAATATGAAATTTACTGTTGACACAACCGAAAATTTGCGATATAATATATAAAGATAATTTGAAATGCGATGATAGGGTAAAAGGCATAGGATAGTTACTTTCAGAAAGCCGTTGGTTGATGTGAAACGGCAGTGCCCCGTTTGCCGAGCTCACCCTTGAGCGGTCAACTGAAATGCTGTTTTGAATGTGCGGCAGAGTAGGAAGAACGGTTCTTCCCCGTTACCGGAAGTTGGCATTGTTTGTGCTGAAAAGAGTGGGTTTGTTTAGAACCAATAAAAGTGGTACCACGGAGATGTTTATTTGGTCTTCGTCTTTTAGAAATAAAAGACGGGGACTTTTTTAACATTTATCTATATTGTGCCGCCTCTTTAAAAAATTATAAACAGTACGAACGTTTTTGATTTTATAATGTTTAAGGAGCAGAGTGATATGAAAAATTTTGAAAGATACCAAAGACAGTACTTTAACCCACCTGTCACAGAGTATAAGTGGGTGAAAAAGGAATATATCAGCAAAGCGCCTACATGGTGTTCAGTCGATTTGCGTGACGGTAATCAATCGCTTATCATTCCAATGAGCATTGAAGAGAAGCTCAGCTTTTTTGAGCTTTTGGTAAAAATTGGCTTCAAAGAAATTGAAGTTGGATTTCCGGCTGCAAGCGAAACAGAGTACAATTTTCTTCGCAGATTGATTGACGAAAACCGAATTCCCGATGATGTTACGGTTCAGGTGCTTACACAGGCAAGAGAGCATATTATACTCAAAACTTTCGATGCTCTTAAAGGCTGTAAGAATGCTATAGTGCATTTTTATAATTCAACTTCTTATGCGCAAAGAGAGCAGGTTTTCAAAAAGTCTAAGGAAGAGATTAAGGAGATTGCCGTCAACGGAGCTAAGCTCATTAAGAGATTGCAGGAGGAGCAGGGCACTGATTTCCGTGTTGAGTATTCGCCTGAGTCGTTTACAGGTACTGAGCCGGAGTATGCGCTTGAAGTGTGCAACGCAGTGCTTGATGTGCTCAAGCCTACTCCCGACAAGAAAGCAATTATCAATCTTCCGGTAACGGTTGAGCTTTCGCTGCCGCATATCTACGCTAACCAGATTGAGTATATGTCCGACAGACTTAAATACAGAGATGCTATCGAGCTTTCTCTTCACCCACACAATGACCGTGGCTGCGGCGTTGCCGATACGGAGCTTGGCTTGCTTGCCGGCGCAGACCGTGTTGAGGGTACTCTTTTCGGAAACGGCGAGAGAACGGGTAATGTAGATATCGTAACGGTTGCGATGAATATGTTTGCTCAGGGCGTTGATCCGGAGCTTGATTTCTCAGATATCCCGTCAATATGTGAGCTTTATGAAAATGTTACACGCATGAAGGTAAACGAGCGTTCACCGTATGCCGGCGCTTTGGTTTTCGCTGCTTTTTCCGGCTCTCATCAGGACGCTATCGCAAAGGGCAAAAAGTGGCACGAGGAAAAGAACCTCACCGGCTGGACTATTCCTTATCTTCCGATTGATCCGGCGGACGTTGGCAGAGAGTATGAAACAGATGTTATCAGAATTAATTCGCAGTCGGGCAAGGGCGGCGTAGGCTATCTTCTCGAAAATAACTACGGATATACGCTTCCGAAGGCTCTCGGAGAAAAGGTAAGCTATTTTATCAAAAATGTTTCCGATGTCAACCATAAGGAGATGCTCCCGAACGAGGTGTTCGACGAATTCTATAAGGAATTTGTGAATATCAAGGAACCGCTTATTTTAAAGGATATTGTATTCAAGAAGATTAATGACGGCGAGCGTATGCACGTAACAATGGTTGTGAGCTTCTACGGCGAAGATAAAACAATTGAAGCGGAAGGCTCAGGCAGACTTAGTGCGGTAAGCCGTGCGTTAAGACATCAGCTTGGCATTGAGATTTGTGATCTTTCATATACGGAGCATGCTCTGGAGAGAGGCATGGACTCAAAAGCTGTTACCTACGTAAGCATTGCCGATAAAAACGGAAATGTTGAGTGGGGCGTCGGCGTAAATAACGATATTATCTATTCGTCGGTAGACGCTTTGTTCAGCGCGATAAACAGACGTGAGCGTGCAAAAAATGCCTAAGGCTGAGGAGTATAAAATGTCCGGCGCAAATATTACGCTGAAAGATATTATAGAAAGAAAAATTGCTTACGCTAAAGAGGAAAAGGAAAAAGCCGAACCAATTGATTTTTCTGTAACCGATCCTTACGATATATCATACGAGGATTTTATTTCAATGCAGAATGGTGAAATCAGGGCATTGAATGAGATGCTTGAAGATATTCAGATTATGTCGGAAGATGAATTCACGGGAAAATATCTCGAAATAGTAAAAATTCTCGGTGAGAAAATAGAAGCCGTTCAGGATAAGAAATATGAGAAAATTGCAGAAGCCAAAGCTTGCGGTACCGACGTTTATGAGGTGCTTAGAGATTTTTCGCAAATAACGGAAGAAACCGGATATAACAATGCAATAGTTGGCATATTAATTTTGTTTGACAGAAAGAACGAATTTTTTGCTTGATATAAAACAGTAGGAGAAAAAGGAGAATATACAACATGGGTATGACAATGACACAAAAGATCCTCGCCGCCGGCGCAGGACTTGAAAAGGTTGTTCCGGGACAGCTGATTAAAACAAAGCTCAGCTTGGTTCTCGGAAACGATATCACAACTCCCGTTGCTATCAACGAGTTTGAGAAAAACGGCTTTGACGGAGTTTTCGATAAATCAAAAATCGCTATGGTTATGGATCACTTTGTTCCGAATAAGGATATCAAAGCGGCTCAGCAGACGCAGCAGTGCAGATGTTTTGCCTGCAAGTTTGATATCGACAACTACTACGATGTAGGCGAAATGGGTATTGAACACGCTTTGCTCCCGGAAAAAGGACTTGTTGCTCCCGGCGATATCGTAATAGGCGCTGATTCGCATACCTGCACATACGGCGCTATAGGCGCGTTTTCAACCGGCGTAGGCAGTACCGATATGGCTGCCGGCATGGCTACCGGAGAAGCTTGGTTCAAGGTGCCTGAGGCTATTAAGTTTAACCTTACGGGCAAGCTTAAACCTTATGTTTCCGGTAAGGACGTAATTCTCTTTATTATCGGTAAAATCGGAGTTGACGGCGCTTTGTATAAGTCAATGGAGTTTACTGGCGAGGGTGTATCTGAGCTTTCCATTGACGATAGACTTTGCATTTCAAATATGGCTATTGAAGCCGGTGCAAAGAACGGTATCTTTGAGGTTGACGAGCAGACTCTTGCATATATTAACGAGAGAGTACACAGACCATATACCGTTTACAAGGCTGATGACGATGCAGAGTATGAGAGAGTAATCAACATTGATCTCGGAGTAATTGAGCCAACAGTTGCTTGTCCGCACTTGCCTGAGAATACCAGAGATGCAGCGGCTTTGTCTGATGTAAAGATAGATCAGGTTGTAATCGGCTCATGTACCAACGGCAGAATTTCCGACCTTAAAGCGGCTGCCGACATTCTCAAAGGCAAGCATATTGCAAAAGGTATCAGATGTATCGTAATTCCTGCTACCCCGACAATCTATAAGGAAGCTATGAAGCTTGGCTATATTGAAACCTTTATTGATGCCGGCTGCGCAGTTTCTACGCCTACCTGCGGCCCTTGCCTTGGCGGTTATATGGGTATTCTTGCCGAGAACGAGGTTGCAGTTGCAACTACCAACAGAAACTTCTTGGGAAGAATGGGTCATATTACCTCTAAGATTTACCTTGCAAGTCCGGCAGTAGCTGCGGCAAGTGCAATCACAGGAGTGATTACAGATCCGAGAAATCTTGACAACTAATAACAAAGGAGATTTAACATAGATGAACGCACACGGTAAGGTACTAAAGTACGGAAATAATATTGATACAGACGTTATCATTCCCGCAAGATATCTTAATACGGCAGATCATTCCGAACTTGCTAAGCATTGCATGGAAGATATAGACACGGAGTTTGTGAATAAGGTGTCTAAGGGCGATATTATGGTTGGCGGCGCTAATTTTGGCTGCGGTTCTTCCAGAGAGCATGCTCCTATTGCAATTAAAGCGTCGGGTATTGACTGCGTAATAGCAAAGAGCTTTGCAAGAATTTTCTACAGAAATTCAATTAATATTGGTCTTGCAATTCTCGAATGTCCCGAAGCAAGCGATAAAATCGAAGACGGAGATATCGTAAGCATTGACTTTGACAGCGGAATCATTTACAATGAAACTAAGTCCGAGCAGTATCAGGCTCAGCCGTTCCCTGATTTTATCAAGGATATTATAAACGCTAATGGACTTCTTAATTCTATAAAGAACAGATAATTATATAAAGATAAGTGATTGCAGTATAGTTATAGCAGACGGCATAAATTTTCACCTAAAGAGAGATGTTAGTTAGGAGTTGATTTATGAGCTAACTCCAAATTGAACGTTATCGCACAATAGGAATTTTTGAATGACGTTTACTATAAGATGTGCGTATACAAAAAAGTATTACACACACTGCTGTCTGCACGAAAAAGGGTGGGAAAATATGAACAAGAAAATTACAGTATTAAAAGGTGACGGCATCGGTCCGGAAATCGTGAACGAGGCTTTGAAGGTTCTTGATAAGATTGGCGAAAAATACGGTCATATCTTCGAAAAGGATTATGTTGATATCGGCGGTTCTTCTATTGACAAATTCGGCGTGCCGATTACAGATGAGGGCTTGGAAAGATGTAAGAATTGCGACAGCGTATTGCTTGGCGCGGTAGGCGGTCCTAAGTGGGATACAATTGATCCGGCAAAGCGTCCGGAGAAAGCTCTTTTAAAGGTTAGAAGCGAGCTTGGATTGTTTGCAAATCTCCGTCCGACAAAGATGTTTAGTCAGCTTAAAGACGCTTCGCCGCTAAAGGAAACAGGCATTAAGAACGGCTTGGATCTTCTGATTGTGCGTGAGCTTACGGGCGGCATTTATTTTGGCGAGCATAAGACATTTGAGGAAAACGGCGAAGCAGTCGCTACAGATCTTATGCTATACAGTGAGCATGAGATTGAGCGTATAGGAAGAGTTGCTTTTGAAACAGCACGCAAGCGTGGAAAAAAGGTTCACTCAGTTGATAAGGCAAACGTTCTTGATTCTTCTAAGCTTTGGAGAAAGGTAATGCACAAGCTTTCAGAGGAGTACAGCGATGTTGAGTACAGTGATATTCTTGTTGACAACACGGCAATGCAGCTTGTGAGAAATCCGGGTCAGTTTGACGTTATCGTTACGGAAAACATGTTCGGCGATATTCTCTCTGATGAGGCAAGTATGCTCACAGGTTCAATAGGTATGATGCCGTCGGCAAGTCTATCGTCAACAACTCTCGGAATGTTCGAGCCTATTCATGGTTCTGCGCCGGATATTGCAGGTCAGAATATTGCCAATCCGCTTGGTACGATTTTGTCTGCTGCAATGATGCTCCGTTATTCGTTTGATATGATCGAAGAGGCAGACGCTATAGAAAAGGCAGTAGACGAGGTTCTTACAGAGGGCTACAGAACGGTTGACATCGCAGGCAAGGACGAGAATGTAAAGAAAGTTACTTGCAGCGAAATGGGCGATTTGGTTTGCAGTAAAATTTGATTTTTACTCATATTCGAAAAGAGGTATGATTAATATGTTGCAGCTTGAAAATGTTTACCAAGCGGCTTTTGCTTTAAAGAATATTATCAGAAACACAGAGCTTATCCGTGCTACGAAGATCAACCCTGAGGTTGACCTGTACATAAAGCCCGAAAATCTACAGGTGACAGGTTCGTTTAAGGTGCGTGGCGCTGCATACAAAATTTCTCGACTTACCGAAGAGGAAAAGGCAAAGGGCGTTATCGCTTGCTCAGCAGGAAACCACGCTCAGGGCGTTGCGCTTGCAGCGGCGAGAAACGGTATCAAGTCGATTATCTGTTTGCCGGACGGCGCGCCTATTTCAAAGGTAGAGGCTACCCGCGCATACGGCGCGCAGATAGAGCTTGTAAACGGTGTGTATGATGACGCTTACAATTATGCGCTGAAACTCAAAGACGAAATGGGTCTTACGTTCATTCACCCGTTTGACGATGAATCCGTCATTGCAGGTCAGGGAACTATTGCTCTTGAAATTCTTGAAGAGAATCCGGATGTTGAGGCTGTTGTTGTTCCGGTTGGCGGCGGCGGATTGATTTCCGGTGTTGCATACACAATTAAGGCTTTGAAACCCGATGTTAAGGTTTACGGTGTGCAGGCGGCAGGTGCTCCTTCAATGGAAAGATCGCTTGACGAGGGGAAAATCCTCACGCTTGACAGTGTTAAGACAATCGCAGACGGTATCGCAGTAAAGCAGCCCGGTGTGAACACGTTTGAATATTGCAGCAAGTACGTTGACGAAATAGTAACAGTGACCGATGATGAAACGGCTACGGCTATTCTGAACCTTATGGAAACTCAGAAGCTCGTTGCAGAGGGCGCAGGCGCAGTATCGGTTGCGGCTGTTATGTTCGATAAAGTACCTGTTAAGGGTAAGAACACAGTATGTATTGTATCGGGCGGAAATATCGACGTGACTAGTCTTTCAAGAGTCATTGACAGAGGTTTGCTTAAATCCGGCAGACTTTGCAAGCTTGCAATCGAGCTTACAGACAAGCCAGGACAGCTCAGGGATTTGTCGGCGATAATCGCTTCCTACGGCGCAAATGTGGTATCCGTAAACTACGAGCATGCCGGCAAGGGTACGGACGTAAACAGCTGTATTATAAGTCTTGAACTTGAAACGAAGAACAAGGCTCATATAAAAGAGGTTAAAAACGGACTTGTCGAGAACGGCTTCAAGCTGCTGTAAATTTACAAAAATCTCATGATAAAGACATTGTGATTTATTGTGGTAAAGACTTTTTATACATACGTTGGAAGGAGGAACGAAAGACAGTGAAGAATAATAAACTTGTAGCCCCAGTTGTAAAATGGGTGGGTGGAAAGCGACAATTATTGGATACTTTCGCTCCTTTGCTTCCTGAACATATTGATAACTATTGTGAACCCTTCGTAGGTGGCGGAGCTTTACTGTTTAAATTGCAGCCTGAAAAAGCTTTTGTAAATGATATAAACAGTGATTTAATATTGGTTTATACTGTTATACGAGATAGTGTTAATGAACTTATCACTGCATTAGAAGGTTTTGAAAATACATCAGATAAATATTATGAGGTTCGAGATTGGGACAGAGATAAAAATTTCTATGATAATTTGTCTGATGTAATGAAAGCCGCAAGGATAATTTATCTAAATAAGACGTGTTATAATGGGCTTTATCGTGTGAATAATGCGGGAGAGTTTAATTCTCCATTTGGAAAATATAAAAATCCTAATATAGTTAATGCACCTGTACTGCGCGCTGTAAGCGAATATTTCAATTCTGCTGAGATACATTTTAGTTCTTCGGATTATGAAGATGTTTTAAACAAAATAAGTCGGGAAACTTTTGTGTATCTCGATCCACCATATGACCCCGTATCTGATACGGCGAGCTTTACAGGATATTCAAAAGGCGGATTTACAAAAAATGACCAGATACGTTTGCGTGAATGCTGCGACCAACTGAACAGCAGGGGAATACGTTTCATGCTTTCTAATTCGGCAACTGATTTTATTTTAGAACAGTATTCGGCATACAACATAACTATCGTGCAGGCGAAAAGGGCGATTAATTCTGTTGGCAGTCGTCGGGGCAATGTGAACGAAGTGGTGGTACGAAATTATGAGTAAGGCTGGTTTAAATGATGAAGCTTGGCAAGTGCTTTTCGAACGTCATAAAATATTAGAACAGATTGAGAATAACGGTGTGTGTTATATCTCGGCTAATCAAATAAAAAAGGAAAGAGAACCGCGATTAATGGCTAAATTTGATCACACGAAAAATTTACCATTGATTTTTGCTAAAAACAATTTGTCGATACTGCCTGTAACAAGGGGAGATTATGCTATTGCACATTTTGATGCTTATCATACATTTGAGCCTGTTAGCAGCCTTATACAAAAAGTGAGTATGCCCTCATATATACAAAGTATAAATATTTCCGATATTTCAAGCGAAACAGTTGCGTTGAACTGTGCAATGGCTTCGGGTATCATTGAAGATTTTACGGAAGATTATAATATTGTACCAACCGTGTCAGGCAGAATGGGATCGGGAGAATTTCAGTTTAATATAAGAGATCTCAGCGCAGCTGAACAAATAATGCTTAATGTAAAAAACTCTCAAATAGAAATTGATTCAGCATATGAAGGTGTAAACTACCTTTCTCTGATTGAAGCCAAAAGAGATCTATCTGATGATTTTCTTGTCAGGCAGCTATACTATCCGTATCGTGTTTGGCAAGGAAGAGTAACAAAGCCTGTAAAACCAATCTTCCTTGTGTATTCCAATGGTATTTACCATTTGTATGAATACGCATTTACTAAGCCCGATGAATACAGTTCTCTGCAAATTGTGAAGCAGAAGAACTATTCTATTGAGGACACGGAGATTACCGCAGAAGATATCATGCAGGTCCTTAGAAGTGTAAAAATTGTTGAAGAATCCCCAAACATTCCTTTTCCACAGGCAGACAGCTTCAAGCGAATAATTAATCTATGTGAGCTTTTGAACAGCGGAGATTATGATCGTGCGAAGATTACTGCTAATTATGATTTTGACAGCAGACAAACTAGTTATTATATCGCTGCCGGAGTATATTTAGGGTTAATTGAATCAAATTCTAATCGGACACAGTCTTATAGATTAACCGGATATGGAAAAGCTGTATTGCGAATGAATTACAAGCAAAGGCAGCTGCATTATTGTAAAAGAATATTATCGCACCAAGTGTTCTATATGGTTCTGGAATTGTATTTTGAAAAAGGTGCAATGCCTGAAAAGCAGGAAATTGTTGAAATTATGAAAATGTGCAGCTTACAAAATATTGGTGCGGAAAGTACCTATATACGCAGAGCTTCTACTGTAAGAGGCTGGATAGAATGGATTGTAGGACTTATTTAGTAGGATTTAATTTACAAATAACTCTTGCAATTTTCGTTGAAATGTTTTAATATATTATATATAATCCAAAATTTTATAAAAAGGAAGAAAAAATTATGGCAGAGATTATTTACACAAAGAATGCTCCCGATGCTATCGGTCCGTATTCTCAGGCTGTAAAGACAGGCACACTCGTCTTTACCTCAGGTCAAATTGCTATCAACCCCGCAAGCGGTAACGTTGAAGCAGCAACTATTGAAGAGCAGACAGAACAGGTTTGCAAAAATCTCGCAGCCGTTCTCAGCGAAGCAGGCACTTCCCTTGACAAGGTAATTAAAACTGTTTGTT
>CACYEJ010000096.1 GCA_902773395.1 uncultured Ruminococcus sp. | reverse complement strand
TGCGCCGGTACGCTTGTTCTCGAAGAGGATCTTGCTGTCGTTGGGATTCACGCCAATGTCAACAGCATACTCCTGGAGAACCTGTCCGAGGGTGTTAGCGCCATACACGGCAGCCTGAGGATAGGTCGTTCCGGTTACCTTGTTGAGGAGGTCAATCTCAAAGGCCTCTTCTCCGGCGGCCACACCAGCGTTGTCACTGATAGCCAGCACATCGCCTTCTTGGAGACCAAAGCCTTCAACGGTTTCGTTTGTGTCGCTGGTAGATGCGCCGGTACGCTTGTTCTCGAAGAGAATCTTGCTGTCGTTGGGATTCACGCCAATGTCAACAGCATACTCCTGGAGAACCTGTCCGAGGGTGTTAGTGCCATACACGGCAGCTTGGGGATACGTTGTACCGGTCACCTTGTTGAGCAGATCGATCTCAAAAGTGCCTTCGGTGGCGGCAAGAGCGCCGTCAATAGGATAGTTTGTCATAGCTTTTATCTCCTTTGTTATTATTGGTAGTTTCCCACTACTACAGCACTCATAGCAACTGTAGTTTTGATTGATTACCATCCGGCTCTCGTTTACGTGGGAAGATATTGTGGACTTAGCATGCGATATCGTTGGGAGAATCTACCGAATCGAAACCCAATTCGAAATCATCAGCTTCTTCATCAGCAGAGTTATCTGCATCAGCCATTCGTGTCTCCATCATTTTGCGAAATCTCTGGAGATTCTGTATCAGTTCGGCTGAAATGCTGTATTCCTGAATGTTGAGGTCTTCATCAGAGTAGAGTGCCTTCATAAAGATGCCGTATTCTGTATCAAGAATCTGCATCATTCGGACGAGAATCTCGAATGCCATCTCACCGATACCTTCATCAGGGGTGCTCATGGGGAAGTCATACTCGACGTTGATGTCACCATCGGTATCAAGGTAGAACTTTGTGTAACGGATCTTGTGATTGAGCACATTGCAGGCTTCCATAACACGGGCTCTCTTTCTTTCGGGAATGTTGGAGATCAAACCGAAGATGCGAGCGGCTACGTCATTGTCATTGTCGCTGCTAATGAAGCGCATAATCACGTTAGGACCACAGTCAACGGAAAAGCCGGCCAGAAGCTGTTCGCTTCCGTGATGACTAATTACGTCGAATTTGACATCACGCTGCTCAAAGGTCTCAGCGATAAGATTGATTGCTTTGAATTCATACTTGCTCATTTTGGTACATCCTTTCGTTATAAATGTTTTTCAGTTGGATTTGTATTGTTTTTATTTCTCTCTTGTATGCTTATATATACGGAGAAGTATTGGAAATCTCCATTTTGGGGGTTCTGTGGTCGAGAAAATGTTTTTTTGCGTACATCTTTCCTCGCTCACAAGCTTTATTCATCACCGCTTCATCTTATAAGGGAAAGCAACGCCATTGACGATCTTACAGAGCCCATCGTTTTTAAATACACCATCAGTATTATCCTCAAAGGATACATACCCTTTCGTGTTCTAGTGCTTTTTTATACGTAAGTAAAAAAACAATCTCCAAAAAAGACCTCAGTTTTACCTGAGGTCCTCGAAGATGTATGTTTTTTCGTTTTAGGGAGGTTATGCCTTAAAACGGGGTTTCTTTATTTGACCGTTTATTACTTTATATACCTGTCGGTTTTGCACAAAACGTGGTATATTATCTTCAAACATAACATAAAGCATTTGTTTATTTCCATAAGGCATTGTGTCCATAACAACACCTTTTCCAAATCGTCCATGAACAATCTGATCGTCAACTGAAAACACACGAAGCTTTGTAAATTTTTTGATAAGAGCTTTCTCCAAATAATTGCGCCTTTTAATCGAAGGAAGTTGAAGTCCCCATCGGTTGATTTGATCCAGAATATCAACGCGAGGAATATCGTCGGACATAAACGCGTTTTGGAGAGTCTTATCAGTAGCTAAACAAAAAATCCATGCGCGATATGTGCCATATTGGTCGGTATTGAGAAGACCACAAACCGTCTTCCAAGCAACTCCGTGGTCATCTCTGTCATCAAATATGGCATTAAGATTCAATGCATCAACCAAATAATGGCAGTACTCATGCCTGATAACATCAATAGCTGCCAAATCTTTGAAATTTGAGTCATTAAAATAAGCCAAAGAAAAACAAAAACTACGCCAGCTGTGATTATCACTCGGGCGATATGTTCCGAGTGTTGACCCGTTTCCCAAAGTCTTACAAAGACTAATGTGGATTGATGCCCCGTTCATTCCCGTTTTTTTGTCAAGACTCTGAATAACCTTGCGGATATCCTCAACGCTCCATTTGCCATGAAGAGTAGACATATAACTCCTCCAATCGTGATAATCTCATTTTTGAGTACCTGTTCATTATTACGATTGGAGTTTATGCTTTCTCCAAATAAGAGAACCTCAAGATCAAGTGATCTGAGGTTCAATTTGCGTATATCTTTTATTGTAAGCAATTCTGCTTTGATTCCAACCATCCCAAATATCAAATGTTAGATTCAATTTCTCAGAGGGAATCAGTTAAAAATTATTTACTACCAAAGAAAAACATGTCAACAATAGAAAGTCAATCATGATAGTAATTACTTAATTAGCCTTATAGTTAAAGGTCGGCTTGATAACCATGATAATTTCAGCTGTCGGTGCTATGTTCTTAACAATGCTTTCCATCGGCTTGTACGCCATTGGGCACTCATCGAGTGTTTCATCGACTACGGAGGTTGAATAGATTCCTTCCATCTCCTTGCGGTAATCATCGAGAGAGAAGTTCTCCCTTGCCGCAGCTCGGCTAAACAATCTTCCGGCTCCGTGCGGAGCGGAATAGTTCCAGTCGGGGTTGCCTTTGCCGACGCAGATCAAGCTTCCATCACGCATATTGATCGGAATCAGCAGACGCTCACCCTCCTGAGCGGATACAGCACCTTTCCGGATGATATTTGACTCATGATCAATATAGTTATGGATCGTCTCAAAGTGAGCAAAATCATCCAGTCCTTTGCCATAGAGCGCCGAGAGGATGCGGTTAGCGATTGTCTTTCTGTTCAACACAGCGAACTCCTGACAGAGCTTCATATCGTGCAGATACTTCATACGGTTCTCACCGGTGACATAGCACAGTTCCTTGGGAGGCGGTACAGCACCGGGCGTTTGACGCAGAGTCTGCAATGCCGACTGAATCTCACTCATGCGACCTGTCGCCTTGTATTCACGGATGATTTCCTCTGTCCTGACTCTAAGGTCAAATACGCCCTTGCGTTCTTCGACAGCGATATTTTGATAGATCTCAGCGACTTGCTTACCGAGGTTGCGGCTGCCGGTGTGGATCACCAGATAAAAACAGTCATTATTATCCTTATCCACTTCGATAAAATGATTGCCACCGCCAAGGGTTCCGATACTACATTCAAGTCGCTGCTTATGGATTAGGTCGTCAAAGCAATACAGCTCATGAAGATTCGGAAAGTCGGCTACCGGAGTATTGTGAACATTCATTCCGGAAGGAATACTCTGACGGATAATTTCATCCAGAAGGACATAATCAGGCTCGGATTTTCCTAATTCGACTGTCAGCATCCCACAGCCTATATCGACACCTACGATGTTCGGAATGACCATATCGCCCAAGTCAGCGGTAAAACCGATGGTGCATCCTGCACCCGCATGGATGTCGGGCATCAAGCGGATACGACGCCCTTTTACAAAAGGCTGATCACATAAGGTCTTTACCTGTTCTAAAGCAGTTTCCTCCACTACATCGGTGAATATCAGGGCGTCTGCGTAATTACCGTGAACAGTTTTCATTGTATCGTATCCTCCTCATTGCTATGTAGTATTTTTCATGTAAGATTATTCTTCTTGATATACGACAATCATATTCTGGTAGTAAGTCTTCATTCATTGTGTTAACTTTTGTTTATCAATTCTATTTCGATTCCAACCACCCTATGTCTTGCCTGCTCTTCGACGCTATAGTACTTATTCATATCCTCTGGGCTGGAGGCGTCAATGGTTTCTTTTGTATAACCGCATTTTAAGAGTGGGAGCGTTGCGTAGAGTTCCCCAAAGTTCTTAAAGAGATGAAGTGCGATTACCCTCACAACAAAAGGAGTTTCATTCCCGTCGAGGCAACTGAATTCAATTTCGTCATTGACTTTAACCTGTTGGCGCTTTTCATCATAGAGACGCAGTTCATAGGTCTTCTGACCGGAGCGAATCATGTTGAAAGGATGAGAGCGCAGTTTCATCTTATGTTTCATCAATACAGTCTCCCTCCTAATGGAACTCTACTCATTATCGCCCTTAATACCAGCCTGAAGTTCCTCCAGAATGATCTCGATGATTTTCCACTCTTTCTCCGTTTCAATGGGCATTAACCGCTGCTCATCAGAATCCGGGTTATAGATGGACGCAAAAACCTGCGTGTTGCCATCCTCATCTACCGAATTGTCGGTGTACACAATATAGCTCTTACCGGTTTCCTCGCTGTCAAATGTAAAGAGAGCTTCGCATTTGGTTTCTCTGCCGTTCTCATCTAAAACGGCAAAGGACATTTCTTCGTTCATCATGGTTTCGTTCCTGCCTTTCGTAAGCGATTGAACATCTTGTGCTCTGTTCTTATATACGGAAGGCAGAAGCGAATCTCCAACTGTATATCTGCACATGGAAGCCTGTGCTGTATTATTCACAATCAAGAGCGTTTTTTATCTCAGCAAAATAAGCAATCATATTATTAAAGGCTTGCCTCTCTTTCTCTTCAAGACCGCCGTAACAATATATGGATGTATCTTCGTAATAGTGCCTTGCACAATCTATGTATTGTTGAATATTCGATGATGCTGTCATTTGGATTACTTTCTTAGCTAACTCGAAGTTTTTTGCCCAAACCCAAATATCCATAATGTCAGAAAACTCAACGGTCACGCCTCTCTCAATCAGAAACAAAACCATCTTATCTGATGACGCAAAATGGATTGTTGTGTGTGTATCCATGGATGCACAATCGATGTTGCATCCATTGTTGACAAGAGCGCTAATTGCTCCGTATGCTTCTTTTTCAATTGCCTCGCCTAGCGGCAACATCTGATCATACGAGTAATAGCCTTCCGGTTCCAAATCCGGGCACAATTCAAACACTCTGTTTATTGAAGCCGCATCATCGTTTCTCGCCATGACATACAGTATCTCATAAATCTGTTCATAATAGTATTTCCGAGCGTTTTTTGATACGCATTCGAGCATTTTCATAAGATAGCCAATAGCAAGATTATAATCATCGGTTAGCTCTTTATAGAATAGCACTGGGCTTGGAATACCAAAATCGCCATCGTCAGAATACGCCAAGACGGCAGCCAGATCCTTCCATCCGGGGATTAAGCTGTCTATCAAAGCAAAATCAATCCAAATCACCGGCTGGACATATTTTTCGTTTGTAACTGCTTCTTCGTCATAATCCCATACGTCTGCATCCAATGTCCAACAATGATCAACATGAATATTGGTATACTTTATCAGTTCGCTCCTCGGAAGGAGAAAAACGCCCACTTGATCGGTTGAAAAATCACCGATGCGGCAAGGTTCATTGACGATACAAGCCGATTCTTCTTCGGAAAATGCATGCTTCATAAAATCATCATTCAGCCAATCGTGTAATTCACACTTCGACCAAGCAACGTCTTCTCCAACATCAAGACGGTATGAGCTATCCCATGCTTGTCTGAAGAATTGGTTCCCATCCAAAACGTCACATAGAAGCATGCAGCCATTGGCTTCCCAATTAATTATTTTCCAATTATACTTGCCAAAACGAAGCTTCAAACCTATTAAAGAATCACGACCCATTTCCCGACCTCCAAACACGCAAGGGTATTATTCCTTTTCCCAAATCAGGTTTGCAATTTTCCGCAGTTCTGTTTTCAACTGCTCCGGTACTGAACCCTCAAAGCGTAGACTCTGGTTTCTAAAAACAATGCACGAGTATTGATCATAAGTCCCATAATTCCCTATTAATTCAATGGAAGACATCGCAATAATCATTTTATACGCGTCATTCACGGACGATGACAACAATGAAACGATTTGACTTATCTGATCCTGGCCGGACTTAAAAGCAGGGACAAATTCTATTAATGCCTGCAACTCATCATCCAGAATAGATGCAGCCCCTTGTCCATCTCCGCCCCAATCTTCATAACAACTCGCCTCAATCAAGCCTTTCTCATCTTTTGAGATAGCGATTGCGCGATTTGTTCTTCCATAGCTGTCACGTTCCAAAATAATATCAATACTGATATAGCCCCCAGCATAACAATCAACCTCTATGGAGTTGGCCTTTTCTATAAAGAAATCAAATGCGTTCATTTTAACTCCCTTTAACTGCTGCGATTAGATTGCTTTTCTCAACAATCTTCGTTGCAGTGGTTCTTCATGTTTATCTCTGAATACGGGGAGAACCAGTAATTCTCCAAGAAGCTTCTATTCGGTATCTTCGAAAAGATAAACTTATATATGATTAATCATTGATAATCAAACCATTCTGCAGTATTAATTGTGCCATAAAATAACCTCCATCTGCAGATAATTTCATCCATCTGTCCATTTCTCTAAGATTTCTTTCGACGCCAAGCCCTTTTGCGTATGCAAGTCCAAGATTATACTGAGCAACCGGTTCACTTTTTGCTGCGGCTTTTAAGAACCACTCTATAGCTTCCGTGTAGTCTCTTTCTAATCCTCCCAATCCGTTCTGTAAAGCAACGCCATAGTTGGTCTGGGCTAATGCGTCGCCACCTTCTGCGGCCAGCTTCAGCCAATAGACTGCTCGATAATCATCTTTCGGTAGCATAGTCCCGGATAAATATCTGGACGCAAGCTCACTTTGAGCCTCCGTATTCCCATTTCTTGCTGAAGCAAATACACCTTTCAACTCATCTGGAATATCCCTGTCATCTTTAAGGATTTCACAATCTGTCGGAGCCTTTTTTAATTGGACATCAAAGGTTTTTTCTGTTAATATACGGTATACTGTGGAAGGGAATGTGATATCAATATTTAAATATATATCTTCTTCAGTAAGCGCTAAAAGTAGTTCTTTTATGGTTAAAGCTTTCTCTGCTTTATTTTGAGCCGTAACTACCTTTCCATGTTCGTTTGAATCTGCTCGCTCAAGAAAGCTATAGCAGAATACAGAATGAGTTCTTTGCGCATGATACTCGCGAATACCTTCGAAGGTGAAGAAATCTTCTGGGTTTTTGGCCTGATACTCTTTAAGCTTATCTGGCAAACTAATCCTTCCATATCTAGTACAATAGCCAAAAATAACATTCGCATTTGAAGGGTTAATTATATCAAGTAATTCAATGCGGAAATCATGGTTATTATCCTGAGTCCATAAAACAAAAGCATTAAGTTTATTAATCCAATCAGCCGTTAGTTCATCCTCATCTCCAAGCTTTTCAGCAGTGAGTTCCAACTTTGCTATTACTTCGCGAACATTTAGTGTGTAGCCTTCCCTTACTACCACCGAATTCTGCTTTTCCACTTTGTTATCCTCGACCATTTTTTCTAAGCATAACAGAGCAAAGGACGCACCATGATCACATAAATCTCCTGGATCCAAATAGCGATAATTGCAACTGACATCACCAAAATCTACGTCCGTAATCTCGTAGTATGAACATAGAGATAGTCTGTGGAGGGTAGTGATTAGTTCTGAAAACATTTTCAAAGATAATTCGCCGCTATGCAAAGAATTATTTAAGCGAAGAGCATATTCACCCATATCTGGATATAGCAGTGTAGTAATTAGTCTGTTTATCATTGTTTTTCTCCTAATTCAAGATTACTCAGATCTTATTCATCAAGAAACCAGTAAACCTTTACAATCTCCCCGTATTCGGTTCGTCTCTGAATACGGGGAGAATCAGCTATTCTCCAAGAAGCTTCTATTCGTCCTCGCCAGGAAGCGGAATGGAGAAATTTTCTTTATAATCGGTTTTTAACTTTGCCAGTTCTTCCGTCGAAAGCAAAGCAACACAATCCGTCAGCAGTTTATTGTACACCGGCCAGAGATCCAAGGCGGAGACGGTTTCCAGCATTTCCTCGACACTTTCCCTTGAACATGGCATCTTCTCAAGGAAGTCTTCAAGAATCGCATCAAAGTCCGGATCATCCAGGCATTCAATTACATCATCGAGCGTCTCAATGGCATAATCCTTCGCAAGCCACTCGGGAAATCCATCAATACTCCTTGCCAACCGCAAAGTTATACTCTTTATCGAACCTAAGTTGCTTCGTTCGATTTTATCGTGTCGTAAGAGGAAGAAATGAACCAGGTAGCCCTCAGATTCATTATTTTTGCCTAGCTTTTCCCACCAGGAATCAGCTCCAGTTAGTCCGTTAGGCAACAAAGCGAACAGCTCATCGGCGGTTTTCCAATCATCAGGAGTGGAAAGCCTTAAGGCAAAGAGCAGACCCATATTTATGAGGCAGAATGGTTCTCGTTCTTGAACACCTGGGAGAAGCAATGTAATAACCTCACAGCTGTTAATCGAATCATCCCTTTTCCTTCGAAGAACATAGGCCAAATTGTTGTTGAGGGAATTGTCATCAACTAAATCACATGCACTGCGGAACAAGTATTCTGCAAAGTCAATATTCCCGGCTTTATATTCTTCAAACGCGATGGAATGAAGAACGCGCGCATAGGTTGACACGTTTGTCTCTGAAGCGCGACGAATCATACCGAGAAGTTGTTCCAATTTGTTGCGCCTCAAGAAATCCTCTTCGTAGCAGAACGCCTTAAGAAGTTCCTTCAAAAGAATCTGTGTATCGTCAAGAAACAGAGGACTTGGGTTACTACAGAATTGATTAACCTGTTTATTCAGTTTTGCAATATCAGCACTCATAATACTCACCATCTTCTAGGTTGCTCACAATCTTATTGAATCCAGTAATTAAGTTCCTCATATTTTTCCGGGACAGGAACTCCAGATTTATTTACAAGTACAATAGTTTTTGCTATCATCGTGTTAACATATGCTGGTCTGTCTTCCTGTCGTAAGGAAATATCGAAATCAGCATAAATCCCACACGCAGTTTCTTCAGAAATCAGAGTTTCTTCCTGTTGTGCAAGAGCCATTTTCGTAAGCCCCATCAGGTAATATAAATAACCCTCATTTACCGATCTTTGCGTTTGCATGGCATCACGGAGTCCACGCTGGATTAGCGTCAATGCTTCTTCATAATCTCCGCGATCAAACAATAAATCTGAAAGTCTAAGCGCACATTTCGGAGCAATCTTGAGATTGCTCAGGGCCAAGCGCAGAACCTCCTCCTCTTCCTTCTTTTTGTGCAGCAATTTATAGATATCAGCTTCGCAGCGATAGCTTTCCTCATCAAAGGGAAGATTATTTCTGAATTCAGCCGCAAGGTTTAGCATCTCTTTTTGAAGCTTTTCCAGTTCTTTTTCCGAGTCGCTCCGCTCCCATAGATATGTCAGATAATTAACTGAGAAACTGTATCCCCGCCAGCCCCAACGAATCTTCGGGATTTTTGAGAGAAGCTTGTAGAACGATTTGCATTTTTCAGTTCTTCCGCAAGAAGTACCATACTGGAGATAATCAGCCAGCAAATCGATGTTCTTCGGATAAATGGACAAGCCACACTCCAAAAGATCGCAAGCAAGATCATATAAATCCTTTCGAGCAATATCAACGGCAAAGTTATGCCAATCATCGGCATCACCAGCTTTCACAGCTTGATGAATCACTCTATGAACAAGTGACCCAAGATCTTTCAGTGCAGCCTCTGCCTCAAATAAGTCGTCACTTGAAATGTTATCTATGTAAGTCTGTGCTATCGCATTGGCAGTTTTGATAGGGAGGCAAATCGCCTCTGCTTCTTCTAATACGGTACTGTTTTCATCTGTAGAAGAAATAATTACTTCGTGTTCCATATAAATCCTCCTTATTCTTCGGTCGAATCAGTTGCGCTGGCTTGAAATAATTCATCACGGCGGTCCTTTATTGTATCAACCACATGGCTAAGTTTAAATGTGTTTGTTATTTTTGTTTCTCTCCGTTCTTCCTCTTCCAGCTCAGCAATCCGTTTATCTATCTTTGCAACAAGATCATCTACATTCAACTGCTGCTCCGGTGAGCTTGTTCCTGCTATAGGCGGAGTAGTTGTTGTAGGAGGAGTGCTTGAACTCGACTTGTTTAATGGGTTGAAACTAGGATTCAAAGAAGCGGACATTCGTGCTCGTTCTTCTTCGATAATTGCTTTAGCTTCTGCAGGCAGCTCCGAAAAATCAATATTGAATCTCAAAAGTCTTTCCGGTGTATAGAAATCGATAACTTTGTAACTTCGTTCCCCAAAACGATCAATATCTAGCAGATTAACAAGACACGGTTTTGATTTCCCTGCCAGTAAAAGGGCTTCATCCTTATCCTTCGACAAATGTTGTAAATCATAAACTGAAACATTTGGCGTCCGATCTTTCTTTTGACCACACAACTCAGACACTTCTCGAAGAAGCTCCAGTTCTCGTGTAAACAAGACGACCCAGTTTGTGCAATTCGATATGATAGTTGCCGCTTCTTCTTTGTATCGCTTTACTAATTGTGATTTCGACTGTATACAAATGAGATAGCGTATATTCCTTGATCTTGCAGCAGAAATCATGCTTGGGAAGTCACTACCGATGGCGGGAAGGCTGCTAAACTCATCAAGAATATAGTTAACACGAATCCCCAAACGTCCGCCACTTTGTGTGGCAGAATAAATCAGATGTTGATAGCTCTGCGAAATAAACATCGCAACAATCGAGGAATAGGTCGTCTTTTCGTCCGGAGTAATAAGATAAACCGCTGTTTTGCTCTGTCCAATCTCCTCAATATCAAAGTTTGAGTTAGCTAGCATTTCCAACAAAGAAGGTTGTATTGCCAACGCCCTTAGTTTTTGATCAAGGGTCGCAAGAATTCCGCGCATAGTATCTTGGGCAGTCATAACGCTTCCCGTCAAGCTTGCTGCAATCAACTCGTCTTTGCTTGCCCATTTCCAAAGGGGGGAGTTTTTTGCGTTTACTCCGTTCTCAAACAGTTTCCGTCTAAGCCGCAAAAGATTTGAGATGTTCACAGCGTTGTCGGGATAATCCATTTCTTTACAAAGCTTAAAAAGAAGCATGATGAGACCCAAGCAACAGTCATATGCCGAGTAGCCCCAGAATGGATCGTCAGTCGCAATCTCACCAAGTATGAGTGTGTTTGCAATGTCGTTGGCAAACTCTGCAGCCTTATCCATATCCCCAGCCTTATAGTAACTATAAGGTATCTGGAGCGGGTTCCATGCGTGTCCCACCGAGGGGTCACGCAAGTTGACAGTAATAATGCTGTATCCCAAGTCGCGGAGCTCTCCTGCTGTGCGGTTATAAAGCTCACCTTTCGGATCATTGATAATCATGCTCTCGCTGGCATAACCTAAAACCTTGATGGCTGGCAGAACAAGAGCGCGAGTTTTTTTGCTACCGGATGCGCCAACGACAAGTGTGTGACTGTCAGTGGCATCTACAGCTAGCTGCTGTTTCTCCTTGTTGTACAAAAGCGGGAAGCCCCCGATTTGACCATCAAAGGATTTCTTGCCCGAGAAATGGTGAGTGTTTATATCAAGATGGGCAAACTCCTGAAACAACACTTCTGGCCGTGATAGATTTGGGTTGTTTGAACTAATCATATACTGCTCCTTAAAGCTCCCTGCCCATTGATGGCGGAAGCAAACTATTCTCGTCATTATAACTGAGTTTTAAATCATCAAAGAATTTCTCAATTACCGACGCCTTTGCATTTTGTCCTTCGCTTAATAACTGTCCATGAAGTGCTAATAAGTCTTGTAAACCTATTTGCAAGGCTTCAAACAGGCTGTCTCTGCTACCACTAGGTGGAATGAAATTAAACTTTTCGTGAATAAGCCTAAGCAATTCACCGTGATACCGTTTCTTCAAACGATTAAGTTCTTCATCAACACAAGCTGTTTGACCGCAATATAAGCAAATCAGAAGCAAAGCTACGATGCCGTCGATTGCCTTATTAATATCAACGCCCCCATCTTCTGATGCTATTTTAAGATCGCAATTTTTGAAAAAATCATCTTCAAACCCAAAGTCTTTGAAAAGTTTAATTACAGAAGGATAGATTCGTTTTAGGATAATCCCAAGACGATCCTCATTTAGGGGATACGTTTTCAGATAATCCGACTGATGATTCGGTATTTCTTCTGTGTCGATAAAATATGTTGAGGCACTTAAACTATGTAAAAAGTTATTCTTAATATTTTTTGCTATTTGCGCCCATACTGCATCTAACACAACGCAATACCTAGATAGTAAGGATTTGAGGAATTCGGCTGTCTCAAAATAGTTGGTTTCAAAGAATTGTTTGATGTCAATCAATCTATTGTCGAACAAATCTGTATCAATGCCTATAAAAGCTAAGGATTCCTTTGCTGTAATATTTTTAGATAAAACTATATTAGTTGGCATTCCCCTTGCCGAATCACATATCGTTAGGATCTCGTGTTGAGAAACTGCATCATAAATCATCTTTACTGTGAGAATCTCATTTTGGATTTTTTCACCAACAAACCACTCTTGTGGTTCACCTAGATATATAAACTTTCTGTCTCCTGTATTTTCTTTAATAAACTTGTCCTTGATAGATGAGTCATATCTTAAGAATTTATAGAATGCTTGAGAAAGATTATTTTTGGCTCTCACAATAGCCTCATCGTCGTCATCGGCGTAAACAGCTTCATCAATAAAACTCTCGGTTTCAAAACCTACGCCAGGGTGTTTTGTCAGTTTTTCAATAAATGGTACAGCACTATTGGGAATCTTTATTGGTTTGCCGTTAATAGCTGCTGCATTTTTTAAACCGCCCGCCGTACTTCCTTTTTTTTCGTAATATCCATTTGCCTCGTATAGGGTATGTGATTGAAAGTCATAATAGCACTTGGATTTTTTGTCGAACTTAATGATATGATGAAGTTGCGCCTCCGCAAGTAGCATGGGAAGATTGGCGTGAACCCATGCTTCCACATCATCTAACACATCTTGCTCTAAATTTCCTTCCCAAGTTATTGCGTCGATGTCTTGCAACAAATACGAAATGATACGATAGCGGATCGTACCTCCACGCACAGCTATAGTGACAGCTGGCTCCTTATCTGTTCCAGGAACAACAACGCCCAGATAAGGTGCTTCAGTCTTGTGCTGTAGACCTCGGAGCATTTTGTTACTCTTCATAGAATTCCCAGTCCTTCTTAGACTAAACGTCTATCTAATTTTAACATTCTATCATCACGAATTTATCAAGAAAGCGTTCTTTGAACTCTTGATAGATTCTTTTTTTTATCTTGTTCTCTCATTGACTCTCTCCATGCAAACTCTTGACCTCCATGGATTATCCTTTTAGTAGAGGGACGGACAAGCACATCAATTGCGTTAGCAACTCCTCCCTCGGAAAAATTGAGAGGAGAATTCATCATGAAAAAAACATGTGTAAACTTCATTAATGCACTTAAAAAAATTAATTCGGAGAACATTTTCACTCAGTCTGCACTTATGGCTAACCAGACTTTATATAATTCTTTCTGGTTTGCCACTGGAGAATTTGTAAAATATGCTCTTAGCTCCAAGACAAGTGGAAAGAACGATAAAGGCGAACCACTTCCTGGCAACATTTACAAGGTAGAAAGACTTGAAAAGCTCGGAGCAACTACTGCTGAAGATATTAAAAATGACTGCGTTATCAAAATCATCAGCAAACTTGATTTGGTGCTGAAACAGCCACTCAAGAAACAGAAGAATTATTGTTACCGCATAGTTAACAATATGGTCAACGACTGCTATCGAGCGCTTCCGCCCGAAGACATTGAGTTAATCTATTTGAATGAGGTCGTAAAAAGCCAGCGCGTCAATAAAGAAGATGCATGCACCTACGAAGACCTGATTGGCGACACTACATACAATGGAGAAGCCATGTTTTTTGAGCGCGAAACCATTAAAGACCTGACCAAAAAACTCAAGACTAAAAAAGTCAGAGAATTGACCGAGAAAAAGGTCAAGCAGGCTAGAGATCTTGCTGAAAAGAAAAAGGTTATCCTTAGTGAAATCTCAATGTTGTCCACTCGTCCCACAGAAGTGTTTGTTCGCTTGAGCAAGCACCTTGGCATTAAAACAGGCAATCTTGCAGCACGTATTATCAACGATGGTTATGAAAACACCTTCGCTCAGCTCATTATTGACATCGCTACCAAATACTGTATCGACCTTGAGGACATCCGCAACATTATTTCCGTAAGCAAGTTGACCGAGGAGTCTTACAAAAAAGACAAGGGACTCGTCAGGCTTCTTTCGAGAGATCCCAAGGTGGTTGCAGACCAAATCTCCAAGTACGCGAATCGCGCCAAGGGACGTCTTGACAAGTGAATACTTCCTATGAGCGGTCACACTCTCGTGACCGCTCTTTTTTGGATAGCATGCGTGAGTCTGTGAATAAATAATTATTCTCTACTGCGTTTCAATCTAACCTACATAATAGTTTAATTCACTTCGTTATATTCGTCAAGATATATATACTTTTGCAACAAACTAATCTCCAAGAATAAATTTGTATTATTTAGTTGATCCGCATTTCCCTATAGATAATTGAACTTAGTGCATGCATGATAGCGTTATACTTAGCCTGATCTGCAAAAAGCGAAGAGAAGGCGTCCTGCGATTGCATATAGCTGTTTTGTGCGGCGGTTCCGAAGGCTTTGGGAAAAATGCTTTCGGCAAAGATGCGTGGGTCGGAAGTTTTGGCGTTCTTTTTCAGGTGCTCGTCGCGCATGAGGACGGTTTTAAGCACATCGACCATGACTCTGTCTGCGTCGGTGAAAACGCCCTTATACTGCTCGTTGATTTTCTCTATGATTTCATCGAGCGGTTCCTTTTCCTCGGGCTTTGTAGCACCTTTAGCAGTGGCAGGTGTAAACGCTCCGGTTTCCTCTTTCAGCTCAATCGCGCCCTCGAATGTCTTTTGCAGCTTGTAATATTCAAGCTTCAGCTTGCCGTCCAGATCAAACGGCTGAACCTCGTCGGGCGGCAGAAGTCCGAGCAGATAGCAGATGAACACATA
>CACYEJ010000095.1 GCA_902773395.1 uncultured Ruminococcus sp. | reverse complement strand
GCTTTGTCTAGGAGTTGCCGCAATAGCTGTGGCAGCGGTTATGATATATCTGTTTATAGATCTGAACCTTACATTGACAAAATATATTTTGGTATACGCTGCTGTAATGATTTTTCTTGGAGTATTTATAAACAGAGAAAAAAGCAAGCGTTTAGTCATTGCATATGCTGTTTTTGCATTTCTTTGCATATTGCTCGGTATTGTTTTTGGAAATAATGTAAAGCAAATTTGCGATAATCCAAGCAAGATGATTTTTGCCTATCTGCCGCTAGTTATTCAGTGCATTATGGGAGTTTTGCTTTACCGCACTGTATGGGAATTTCATGAAGCGTGGAATACATATCAATCGTCCGGAATAGTCCCTGCCGAACAGCGTACACTAAGGGAGAAGCTTGATCAGATAAACGAATGGCTTAAATACAGATAGATGTTCTATTTAAAATAACATTGAGTTCAATTTCTCCGATAATCTCAGGCTGTGCAGCGTTGATTACTGTTTTCTTTTTGTATGTCAGAGGGAACATAGATTTTTCAAAGTAATAATTCTACTCTCAATCGTATGTATGCTCACACACCTCTTTGATTTTATCTCTAAGTTTGAAATAATCCTCCATAGCATCGGGTTTATTGTTAGGATTTCTTAGAAGAGCAGCAGGGTGCAGCGTTCCCATAAGAAGAGTGCCGTTTCTCTCAAAAAATATACCGTGTTCTTTAGTTATCTTAATATCGGGTTTGATAACCTTCATAGCGGAAATTCTTCCAAGACATACAATAATTTTTGGCTTGATAAGCTTCACCTGATTCCTTAACCAAAAAATACATTGCTCCTGTTCCTCAGGCTTAGGGTCACGATTTTTTGGAGGACGACATTTGACCATATTTCCGATGTAAATATTTTTATGTCGGTCAAGATCAACTACTGCGAGCATCTTATCAAGAAGCTGTCCGCCTCTCCCAACAAACGGTTCACCTTTCAGATCCTCCTGTTCACCGGGGCCTTCGCCGATGAACATTACTTCTGCGTTAGGATTGCCCACACCGAATACAAGATTTGTTCTGGTTTCACAAAGGCCACATTTGTGACAGTTATAACAGTCTTTTTTTAAATCTTCCCAATTGTCATACATTTATATCACATTCCTTTTTGATGATAAGCTTAAACTGCCACATATTCAAAAACAGATTATAACCATTGAAAAGCGAAAATTATCATACTTTTGACGAGGTATCGGAACGGGAAGTTTAAGCAATTAAATTTTAACATAAATCACTGTGATTTACAAGATAGGTTTTTAAGTTACATACAAAAAAATTGTAAAATAGCTTGAAATTTTTTCCTGATAGGTGTAAAATAATAAATAGAATGTTGCCCATAAGGACAATAAATTTATTGAAAATGGAATGGTGATTAAAATGAAGGTTATTGTAGAAACCTCTGCACGTCATATACATGTGACACCTGAGGTTTTTGAGATTTTATACGGTGCAGGTGCTGCTCTTACAAAGAAGAAGGATTTGTCACAGCCTGGTCAGTTTGCCTGTGCAGAGAAGGTTACTGTAGTAGGCCCTAAGGGTGAGCTTGCTTTGTCTATTTTAGGTCCTTTCAGAAAAGATACACAGGTGGAGCTTTCTCTCACAGATGCAAGAAAGATTGGCATAGTACCGCCTATCAAAGAGAGCGGCGATATTGCTGGTACTCCCGGCTGTAAGCTTGTTGGTCCTAAGGGTGAATGTCAGATTGAAAATGGTGTTATTGCTGCAAAAAGACATATCCACCTTACTCCGGAAAAGGCTGATGAATTTGGCTTGAAGGATAAGCAGATTGTTTCTGTTGAGGTTGACCCAGGCACAGGCAGAAAGACAACTTTCGGTGATGTTGTAGTACGTGTTAGAGAAGACTTTGCTCCCGCTATGCACATTGATACAGACGAGGCTAATGCTGCGGCGATCAGTGGTGTGGTTGACGGCACAATCATCGCATAATATGAAAAGAAAAATTTGTCTGTCGGTATTTGGAGTTGTTTTTATAGCGTTAGTCTTGCTGATGAATGGTCTTTGTACGGTGATTGAAGCATCGGCAAATGATGATGTTTTGAAAATAGAAAACGTTGATCCTACAGATATGTCAGCATATTATGCAATGGGGGAGTATTATCCTCCTGATAACGTAGATACCATTAATGTTAATTGGGTAGGCGGACGAGTTGAGATAATAGGATATAATGACAGTTCCTACTTCGTTGAAGAAGCTGCAACACGTCAGCTTATGGAGAACGAGCGGCTTTCTTATGTATTAGACGGAAATACATTCTCTGTATTCTATGTTGCAAGTGATGATACTATAATTGATGATGCTTTCAAAAAGGTTGAAATTCGTATTCCTAAGCAGCTTTCCGAGAAGATTAAATCAATCAATGTTAATTCAAATGGAGAAGTTGTATTTAAGAATTTCAAAGCTGATAATATTACAGTAAACAATATAAACAGTAATGTGTATCTTGAAAGTGTTTATTCAAATAATACTAATATTGTCACACGTGACGGAGATGTAAATCTAAAAATCGACGGTGATGTTGGCTATTCCGTTGAATTTAAGTCCAGAACTGGAAAGCTGAATTCTTACATCAATAATGGCAGAAATAAATATATATGCGGTACGGGAACTTACCCGTTCTATGTAAAAACGAAAAGCGGAGATTTTAATATTGATTTGATATCAATGAACTGATAAATCGAACCAGGGGGATTATGACAGTTTAGGCAGCGTAAATCGTGAGCCGTTGTATTGTCAGAATCCCTCTGTTTTTGTGATTATCCAATGCGTTGTATGTATAATAGCTTTACAATTTAATAATAGATGCTATTATTTTTTGAGCGGAAAATGGTTGAATTCTGTATGAAAAAATGATATGATATTATCTATAAGAATACAGTTTAGGTGATGAAAATGCAGATAAAGAAAAATGATATAATAGAGCTTTCAATTACAGAAATGACAGGGCAGGGAAGCGGTATCGGAAAATATGAGGGTATGGCAATTTTTGTACCGATGACAGCTAAGGGGGATAAGATACTGGCAAAGGTGCTGAAGGTTAAAAAGAATTATGCTTTTGCCAAAATTGAAAAAATTCTGATTTCTTCCGAAGCGAGAATTGAACCGGATTGTAAATGTTATTCAAAATGTGGCGGCTGCGTGTTCAGACATATTTCCTATGATGAGGAGCTTAAAATAAAGGAGCAGAGAGTTTTAGATGCAATAAAAAGAATAGGGAAAATTGATAACTTTCATTTGAACTCTATTGTAGGCTCTGCCCAGCCAAATGGCTACCGAAATAAATCGCAGATACCCATAGGCAAAGACAAAGACGGAAAAGCTGTTATGGGTTTTTACGGAAATCATAGTCACAGAATTATTGATAACAGTGAATGTTTTTTACATCCGAAAGAGTTTGACGAAATAGCTGAGATTTTTAGAAAGTGGATCAATAAGTATCATATCGAAGTTTATGATGAAAATACTCATAGAGGTATTGTGCGTCATCTTTATTTGCGTTATGCTAAGAAAAATAATCAGATTATGGTATGTCCTGTTATCAATAGTAATGATTTGCCTTACAAAAAAGAGTTAATTGATTTACTCACTGATTATTCCAATTCGATAACTAGTGTTATTTTAAATATTAATAAAGATAAGACTAACGTTGTACTTGGAAAAAAGTGCGTTACTATTTATGGAGATGATCATATCACCGATGAGCTTTGTGGTTTGAAATTTAATATATCTCCATTATCCTTTTATCAGATAAACAGAGATCAAACAGAGAAGCTATATTCTATAGCTGCCGATTTTGCAGGCTTGTCAGGAGAAGAATTTGTTATTGATTTGTATTGTGGTACAGGAACAATAGGACTGTCAATGGTAGGTAGAGCGAAGAAACTGATTGGTATTGAGATTATACCCCAAGCAATTGAGAATGCTCGTGAAAACGCAAAGAATAACAATATTGAAAATGCAGAGTTTATATGTGCAGATTCAGCAGAAGCAGCGGAGCGTTTATCGAAAAATAACACATCTCCTGATGTAGTAATTGTAGATCCTCCCAGAAAGGGCTGCGACGGGATTGTCATTGATTCAATATGCAAAATGTCCCCCAAAAGGGTTGTGTATGTTTCTTGTGATCCAGAAACGTTAGCAAGAGATCTTTCTGCTTTTGAGGATAGCGGATACAAAGTAAAAGAGGTAACTCCGGTTGATATGTTTCCACGGACTCAGCACGTCGAAACAGTAGCATTAATAGAAAAAATATCATGACAATTAAAGCAGCTTGTTAGAAAATATGAGTTTGCAAATGATAAATGTTAAATCATATTCTCAAATATACTATTAAAAATTAAAATACGCCTGTATACTCCGTGTAATTTATCATTAGAGTATGCAAGCATATTGATATTCAATTAATAATTTTCTGTAAAACTGTGATGTTCTCCTTTGGTTTTATACCCAGCAAACGTATCCAAGTGAACATTATGTAAACTGTTAAAAATACTTTTTTCAATATTAGGATTATCATGTTTTAGTTGCCTAATAAGATTTTTGATTTCAAGGCGTTTACTTATGCTGTTATCCTGTATTGTACAAATTTCAGTGAAACGACAGGCACACTGTATAAAATCAAGATTGTTGTAATTTTTCCATGCAATAATATCGTCTTCGTGAATACAGTACATTGGTCTAATAAGCTCCATACCTTCAAAATTGGTGCTGTGCAGCTTGGGTATCATTCCCTGTAGCTGAGAGCCGTAAAACATAGCCATAACAGTTGTTTCAATTACATCAGAAAAATGATGACCTAAGGCTATTTTATTGCAGCCCAGTTCCTTAGCCTTGCTGTACAGATGACCTCTTCTCATTCTTGCACAAATATAGCAGGGATAACGATCAGTGTTGTTTGCTATATCAAATATGTTAGTTTCAAAAACTGTAATCGGTATTTCAAGAAGTGCGGCATTGTTTTCTATTTTCATTCTGTTAATTTCGTTATAGCCCGGATCCATAACCAAAAAAACAAGTTCAAATTTAGTTTCGCTGAAACGCTGCAAAAGCTGCATAAGCTTTGCCATAAGCATAGAGTCTTTACCGCCAGAGATACAGACGGCAATTTTATCATTCTCATTTATCAGTTCGTAATCCTTGACAGCTTTGATAAAATTATTCCATATTTCCTTTCGGTACTTTTTTGTAATACTTCTTTCTACATTTTGACAGTAGGTCAATTCTTTACTCATTGTAGATCAGCTCCTTTTTAAACAGAAATCTTTTGCCGAGCAGCTTGAATCAAGCGTAAATATATATTACCTATTAATTTCGTATGATTATATATTATCACAATGAAACTTTCTTGTCAACATTTTTGCTGATATCGTGTTAAGCGATAAAAGCAGACGAGGGCTGTAAGTATTTATCAAATTAATAAATCAATATAAAAACCATTCGCAATATGAATTTCTAAATTTGCGAATGGTTTTTATGAAATATGAAATTTATTAGTATTCTAAATGATTATACTCGAAAGCGTTAAGATTTAGCACTTATCTTTCTCAGACCGGCAATTCGCAAGCTCTTGCCTGTTTTTCTTTAAAACGGAAG
>CACYEJ010000094.1 GCA_902773395.1 uncultured Ruminococcus sp. | reverse complement strand
GCTAATGGTATTTATCATCAGGTTTCTGATCTTCAAGATGGAAATGATTATATCAAATTCATTAGTAAGAGGGTTCGGAATATTGACAAACTTACGAGCAGATGGTCTCAGTCAGATAAAGTTTTTGATGAAAAGATTCTGGAAAAGTATCATGTCTATGAGATTTCAGATTATAAATGCGACAAGCCCAAGACTTCTAAACGAGCAAGTAAGGTTAATGATACATTCTGTCTATATGGAGTGGGTACTTGGTTTTCTATTGTATTGCAGACTTCACAAAAATTGTATTGGCATCCTGATACATTGAATAGCCAGTATATCCCAGTGAATTATATAGTTGGTGCAGACAACAAGTGCTACTTTAGATTGCCCCGTACGAGCGAATCACAGATAAGTGGTAAATTGATTGTTACAAGTGAAGATCTTGATACAGAAAAATTTGACACTAACGAACTTATCATTGATAATTTTGAGTGGGAAGGCGTTCGAGCAAAGTATTTCATAAATGGATGGGGTGAGATCTCTGATCAAGAATGTTTGAAAGTAGGCGACACACCACCCAGAAGAAGACAAATGCTGCAAGTCAGCAATAAAGAAATAAAAACAGACTATAATCCGAAACCGACACCTCTTGCAGACATGTTGATCCAGATCTTGTATGATGTAGCTGATGAAAATGGTTGTGTTAATCAGACTAGAATTGTCGCTGCTATCGATTTTGCATTAGGTGCCTTTAACATAATTCCAACCAAGCAAAATCGGCGCTCAATTATATTTGCATTAAGAAGGCTAGGATATTTGTCCTCTTTCTATAGCCCCACTATAAGAGCTTATGTGAATCAGTTGACTCCATCTTATCTCGAGCTATCAAACTATTCTATTTTAAATAGAGGCAATGCATACCTTGTAAAAGGTGTATACAGCTCTGAAAAATTATCTGAGTTGATTGAAAATGCAGATTTAATTAATCATTTTAAATATGTATGTTATAAACGCCCATATGATGATATTACTTTGAGTTTCAATCCAGAGTATAAAGTTCTTCCTGATCTGATTTTGTTAAATACCAAAAAAATGGATAATTGGCGTACTTACTGTCAACCAATAGCAGAGTCACTAATCGGTTTGATGGCTGATATTTCAGGGTTTGAAGAGCATTTCGGTATAAATAGAGGAGGGGATCAATATCCTTGTCCAATCCAGCAATGTACTCCATGTATGATTAAAACAAATAAGGGAACAGAAGTATTATGTACAGGTTCTTATGGTTCCTACATCATTCATGAGACTTATTGTAACGACAGAGGAGAAATGCTTTATATTCCTAAGCATTTGTCACGTGCATATTGTCAGAAAGAGAAAAACGCTCCGTCCTGTATTATGGAAAGGGATGTTCAGGGGAATATTAATTTGGGTAATATAACCTTTGCAAGTGGAATGGCAAAGCCACAGATAATGGATATGGCATTATGTGACTTAAATTTAGGATTGCCGAGTTTTGAATATCTCTTTATTGTCGATCAAAAAGAGGTAATACAACACAAATATGCCTTCATAGAAGGAAATAGCTATTCTACGCATGCGACGGCAAAAGATAATCAATATCTTAAGAACGCTATTGAAAAAATTAGCGGCCGTTCGATTGATGATTTTGATAATACTTCTGCCATATGTGTGTCGAAAAACAGACGACATGCAAATAACTATCAAATGAAGATGTGGTTCGACGATAATAATTTCAAGGCACTAGTATTAAAATCCGGAGATAATAACGTTGTGGCTTTTTCATGGCGGAAAAAAATCTATGCAAAGAATCCTGATACGCATGATTTCCATGAGGTGAATAGTGCACAATCAATTAATAAAATTCTTTCTGATATTATTGCGAACAGACAAAGCGAGTTGTCTTATGGTGAGAAACTAAGTAATTTTGATCTGACGCGATTTGATGATGAAAAAAAATTAAATTCAGTACGTATAATAATTAAAAACTAAATAATTATGGCAGAACAACTTCTTTCAAAAGATCCGATAGGTGCTTTTGAGAATATCAAAAACAATTATGTGCGGTACTTCAAAACAATGTATCGTTTTAAAAATCAAGATCTTGACAATAGAAAGAATCAAGAGTTAGAGCGCAATGACAATCTGTATAAAGAGAAGCCTTTTTGCGAGTTGATGCCCAAATACGAATCTTCCAACCAAGATCTGACAGCAATATGCAATTCGTGGAACTTACCTAATCCCCTCCCAACTGGATTCGACACTTTTATTCAGGCGGGACTCATGGACTACACTCCTTATCGTCATCAATACGAGATGCTTTGTAAAGGTTATGGTGAGGGAAAGAATGTCCTTATTACGTCT
>CACYEJ010000093.1 GCA_902773395.1 uncultured Ruminococcus sp. | reverse complement strand
TATACCACAAAACGGAGAAAAAGTCAGTTGTTTAACACAAAAATATCCGCTTTTTATGCCTAATTTCGGCATTTTGCAAGCGGCTAACTTGATTAATTATGGGAGGTTTATATGTCCAATAACGATAATCTTTTCACAGGCAATGATTCTAATACAGAAAATAAAAGCGGAGGCGAAACCATTATAGACACAGGCTGGCGTTCAAAAATGAATTCTGCTGCCGATGAGAACAGAGAAGATAATAGAACAGTAGTTGATACAGGCTGGAGAACTAGTAACGAGAAACACACCGCTGAAAAAGAAACGTCAGATATTGATGATATACTTTCTATAATAGCAAATTCGGATATACCGTCAGATGAAGATGATACAGAAAATGACGATAATAGAACCATTGTGGATACCGCTTGGCCTGCGAAGATGAATATTTCAGCATCGTCCGGAAATAAAGACAATGCGTTTCGAACGATTGACGAATTTAAAAAGGCCGTTGCAAAGCTGCCTGAAATTGTTTCGGTAAATGAAAAAAGATATAAGATATTGCGTGAGCTTAGCAATAGCGGAGGAGAAGCAGCAATTCTTCTTTGTGAGAATTCTGAGCAAAGGACTGTTGTTGCAAAGGTTTACTACGAATCGGTCAACGGTCCCGGATCTTCGATTTCTGCAAGACGTAAGGTGCTTGATTACATGGCAACTGAGGACGGCAAGAAATATACCTTGCCTGTTGAAGAATCCGACTTTATCGCTATTGAAGGCTGTCTTTATTATTTTGAGATTATGCCCTATTGCAGTGAAGGCGATCTTTCTCAGCATGAAGCAATGTCTTTTTCAGAAATCGTGGAAATAACACGTTTTTTAAATGAGGCCCTGCATAGTATGCACGAGTACGGATTGATTCACCGTGATATAAAGCCGAGTAATATTTACAAGCTAGACGGACGATATGTAATCGGTGACTTTGGCGTTGCTAAGCTTGCTTCTGACGGTGTTGCTGAAACTACTAGATTTCACGTAGGAACAGACGGATATTGTGCCCCCGAAACATTGATTGCACTTTCAAATAATCCTACTTTTAAATATGATACACGCTGCGATTATTACTCTATCGGTCCAACTCTCGCAAGCTTGTTTGAGGGTAAGTTTATTTACAGTGAAATGGACAATGAGGAAATCATGGCTTGTATCCAAAACGGCAGACTTCCTCTGCTCAGAGAAGATCCGCATAGAGCTCAGCTTGAAAATCTTCTTGCCGGTTTGTGCAGCTTTTCGGCAAATACACGTTTTGATTATCGTGATGTACAGCGTTGGCTGCTTGACCACGACTATAAGGGCGGTGCCGGCAATGCAAAATGGCCAAAGAAATTTATCATGCTCGGAGAAGAATATACAGATGACGAAAGCTTTTTCTATGGTATAACTAAGGATAAGGCACACTGGGAAGAGGGCAAGGATCTGCTGTTCGGCAAATTCTTTGAGCAGTTTTTCAAAAGCTTTCGAACGGATCTTGCCAGAGCAGCTCAGCTCATCGAAGAAAAATGGCGTGTAAAGAAAGACATGGACAAGGGCTTGTCTTTGTTTTTGAAAACACTCTATAAGCCCGGCCCGATTGTATGGAAGGGCTATACATATAACAGTATTGAGGAACTCGCCGAGAAAATGTTAGTTACTAAAGTTCCTGCTTCTTATGCTGAATTGCTTAAAAAGAATTGTATCAGCGATTGGCTTGAGAACACATCAGGCATTGATGTATCTTTGGATAAGGTGGAGATAGTCAAAAAAATAGAGAGCTGTTCCTTAGATAGAGCTGAGGCAGCGTGTTATTGGTTTGCTAACTGCTTTGCATCGAGTAAAAAAGCAACTGTCTGCGGCAAGGAGATTTCCGATTTAAATGCTTTGGTGCAGCAGCTTTTTAGCTCACCAAGAACCTTCTATCTTGACGGCGGCTTGGAACACCTGTCGAATTTTGTGGTTGGCGCTTCTATGTATGGTTTTCTCTATAGTCTTGGCTATGAGGAGCTTATTAACAGAACGTGGAGCAGCGTAAACGGCAGCAATAAGTTTTTTAAGGTGTGCGAGCTTATTGCGATGATTGACGTGATCTTGCAGCGTGAAGGTGCTGATACATCGCTGATTAGAAGCTTCTTTGTAAAATATGGTCCATGCGGTGCGGCTGAATATACACGTCAGCTTGTTCTGGATACTCAAAATCCTGTATATATAGCCAATGACAAAGAGGGCAAAAAGGTGCTGGATGCAATTGCGTCATTTGTTCCTGTGACTGATAAAACTGTAACGGATATGATTAAAGCGTACTCGATGCTTGTTGTAAATGTGGAGGATATGAGAGCAAAGCTTACGGACAATCCGTTTTCGATAATGTCCGGTGCATATACCAAGAGCAGTATTATCTGCCGAAATATGGTGGGCGTATTTGCGTTTGATTTCTTGGAGAGAAAAGCTCCGCTAGGTTTTTGCGCATTGCTTGAAAACGCAGATGGAGGTAATAAGTAATATGTCGAGCTTTTATGATAATGTTAAACTTGATGCCATGAAGCTGCAATCAGAATCTGAATTAGGAAAGATTAGCGGCGTTTGTCAAAATATTGATTCAACTCTCAAAAGCAAATCAAATGATTCCTCTTTAATCAAGAGAATTGGTTCTGTTGTGGGAGTGATATTTTGGGTATTTGCATATTCGATGATAGTTGCGATGGTTCCGAATCCTGAAGCAATATCGTTGATTGAAAATATGAGTATTCTGTTTTTTTGCATAGCTTCAATTTTTATATTTGTAAGAATAATTGATATTATTTTAGAATTTTCTTATTATGGAAAAATCAGCCATTTACTTTTGCAGCTAAATAGTATTAATAAGAAAATTGAGAAGAATAAGCAATCTCTGGATAAAACGAGCAGTAAACTTTCGGAAGCACGAAATAACGGTTGGAATTATGCTTTTGAAATCTGTGATCCGATTTTGCAGCAAGCGAATAATGTGCAATTAAAGGTGGATAATCTCAAGGATAGAAAAAGCGGCGCATTAAATAAGCTGATGATATTTTTGTATTATGTGATATCTTTGATTATTACAGTATATGTTTCAAGAGCTTTGTATGCGAAGGCTTATGATATCAGCTACAGAATGTTGTCTTATTTTCTTTCGGTTAATTTATCAGAGCATGTTGGTTATATCATCTTGACTGTACTTCTTGTAATTGCTTGTATTGGAGAGATTTTTGTTGCGGCAACAGCTTTGGAGATGACAGACCAAAAGGTTAATAATCTCACTTTAATAGGAACACTGTTAGGTCCTGTAGCGTTTGTTATTCTTGTAGCAGCCGTTCTGCTGATAGTGGCACTCCTTGTACTTGCAATTGTCTTGGGAATTTTCGCATTGGCATTCTCGTGCTGTTCAGGTGGCTGATATGAACGAAAAGGCAAGAAAGGCACTTGAAGTTGTTGCTTTCATCTTTATTGTAGTGATATCTGTACTGATATTTATATTTCGTGATAGGCTTACGAATGTCGGTGAGGTGGGCTATCTGGGTGTTTTTATACTGTGCTTTGTGGCAAATGTAACAGTGCTTTTACCGTCACCCAGTTTGATGATTGCAGCTAGCTGTGCAACGATAATGAATCCTGTGTTGGTAGCGTTATCGGCAGCGGCAGGTTCATCATTAGGAGAATTGACAGGATACGCATTTGGCAGCGTCAGTCAGGATCTTTCTCCTAGATTTGCGAAGCTTTTAGATAAGCTTACGAAAAAAATTCACAATGATGTGCTGCTAGTATTTATTTTGGCACTCCTTCCGCTGCCGTTGTTTGACTTGGTTGGAATTTATTCCGGCGGAACACGAATGAATTTGTTGAAATTTTTAATTGCATGTTTCGTGGGCAAATTTGTCAAGCTTTTAATTTATACACAAATATATGATCTTATTGAATTGGCTTCCGGATTAGTTCCCTCTTTGAAATAAAAACAAAATATCAATGTAACAACATAGCCTTCGCCTTGATAAAGTGAAGGCTATGTAAAATATTATAGCCACATATATTTAATCTTTACGCTGTATCAATAAGTAAGCGATTAAACAATTCGCAACAATGCTGTAACTTAATTTACAGAGTTGTAAGAAATGCTGTGAAAATGCTTGTGTTTTTGTGTATATAGTACAAAAATATATGTTCATTTTTTATTTCACCAATTTTTAAAAATTCTAAAATCTTATTTACAAATTTTGATGAATCTTGTATAATTATTTAGTAAGATATTGATAATGATATTATGCAGTGAATGTTTATTTATTATAACTTTGGTGCAATATAAATGTGCTTACATTGTCTCTATGCTTTTGTGGCTGTGAGATTTTTTATTGTTTCTAAAGATAGTTTTCGATTCTTTCGGCTTTATATTTTTAGAGGAGGATAATACAGTGAATAAGATGTCAAAAAGACTAATTGCAATTATACTGCTAATTGGGCTTTGTCTTTCGGCAACAGCCTGCAATGGCGGCGGCAGTGGAATTGGTTCTACTGAAACCGGCGACAG
>CACYEJ010000092.1 GCA_902773395.1 uncultured Ruminococcus sp. | reverse complement strand
CTTGCCGAAGAAAACAAAACCGTTGCCGAAAAGGATGAGAAAATCAAAACGCTTGAAAAAGAGAACAGTTCCATGCGAACCAGCCTTACCGACATAATCGAAATGCGAGGCGGTAAAGACAAACTTGCCGACGAGCTGTATGAATACCGTGAACGCCGAAGAATTGAATCCTTACAGAGACACAAAACCAAATCCCGTTATTCACCCGAAAGGTGACAACTTCAGAAAAAACTTTAAGAAAAGAGAATGCCTATGACCAAAACCAAAAATTTAAGAAGAAGGAGAAAACTGCCTATGAAGGTCTGAAATCAACCATACGCAGCGAATATTACGATTGGAGGAACACTATGATAATACTCAGTCCGAAGGTTCGGTAGGCGAAAACTCCGCGACAGAAAAGCCTAAAACTGCCTGCGAAAAACTAACCGAAAGGACATTGACCGAAGATGAATTTATGCATATATTTCATCAATGGCTGGAGCCTTGGATATTGTACATTAACGAATGCGAAACCGTTTCTGATACAGATATATCACAAGCTCAATAATTACAAATAATCGCCCCTTTGCCGTGGAAGCATCGGGGCGATTATGTTCATCTTATTTTGAAGCACAAACCACTTCGTTTTCAACAAAAGATCTGACAAGCGCAAAGCTTTGATTTTGCCGTAAAATGAAGGATATCCAAACCAATCCTTCGTTATAGGATAGGTTCGGATACCACTCGCTTGGTGACCCTTAGTATTTCGTTCTCGACTAAGCAATTTTGCTTCGGATTCAACCTCTGTGTAGTAGTCCGACTTGCTGTCGGTTTTAATTATAATTTTCAGCTTATATTTACTCGGGTCATCGTGCAAAGGATCAAAAACCTCAATTCGCTCAATAAAACTTTTTATAATATTTGTTCTGCCCTCCGGTGTGTTTTGAAGTTCAATCCAAAGCTCTCGTAATTCATTGATTTCTTCTATGAAATTTTCAGCATCTTTACTATGTTTTGTGAGACTGTTTATTTCCTTTAATTCCGATTCAGACTGTTCAATAGCTTTAGATTCCTCTTTACTCATCTCAAGCCATTTTTTATCGCCGGTATCCATATAGGCATCGTCTGCCCGGCACATTCTTTCTTTATGTGTTCTGATTGCTTTTTCAAGTTCAGATATCCGAGGATTTATTGTAACAAATGAATCCATTTTTTCAGCAGATAAAATATATTGCTGAATCAAATCCTCATTCCAGACAAAGTTAGATATGATCGTCATTACTGCAGATTCGATGGACTCTTTGGGGATATTTTTCTTAGTACATCTAGATTCATCGGTTGTACGCTTATTTTTTCTGTTTTTACATGAGTAATAACATCTCTTTTTACCAGAACCATTTACAACACTGTCAGCAACCATTTCTTCACCGCAAACACCGCAGAAAAGCTTTCCTCTGAGTTCATACACTCCTCTCGTTTTTTCAGCAGCGCCTGAGTGAGCATGTTTTTCACGTTGCTGCTGAACTTTATTCCAAAGATCTTCAGATATTATCGCTTCACATACATCATCGGCAATATACATTTTATGCTCGACTTTGTTATCAAAAATCGTAACTTTTGTACCTTTGTAAATAGGATTAGCAAGCATTCTATTGATGGTATCTCTGGTTAGAGTTTTCCCCTGAGAGTTTCTTACACCGTGCTCATTTAAAAACTTCATAATTTGGCCGGTTGTGTCTCCAGAAGCATACATTTCGAAAGCTTTCGCAATATATTCTTTTGTTTCTTCAATCGGTTCGTAGCGTTTGCTTTTTCTTTCTTCCCCAACAAGTCTGAAGCCAACAGGGAGAGATCTTCCTCCATTGAAATAACCGTTCATTGCATTGTCTCGCATACCTCTGACGACATTCTTCCGAAGCTGAGCAACATACTCTGCAGCCATGGTAACATGAACCGCTTTTGAGATCTCACCTCCGTAACCATCATCAAAAACCTGTGTAGCATATTCAATACGCACACCGTTTTTGTTAAGTTCATTCTCATAACCATAAAATCCTCCGTGTTCTTCGCGGCTAATTCGGTCAAGAGAATAAGCAACCACAACATCAAAATCGCCACTTGCTGAGTCTTCTATAAGATTCATGAAATCTTTGCGCTTTTCGACATTCTTAGAAGCTGATTTGGCACTGTCGGAATAAATCTTTATGAGTTCATAACCTTTTCGGTTAATGTATTCCATACATTCGCGGGTTTGCTGTTCTATGCTTGCTTCTTTTTGCCTGTCAGAACTGTATCGTGCATAAATCACGGCTCGGTTATTTTGCTCTTTTTCTTCACTTAAATCCTGTATTGTTACTTTCGTGGGCATGATTTCACCTGACTTTGTTAACTATAAAATCGTTTGGATTAAATCTAGGTTTCAAACTACTCTTTTATAACAGTTTACAATCTTTTAGTATTGTTCTCAAGACATTGTGTATTGAAAGCGATGGATTTTCTAAGTAATATTTCATGCCATATTCTGATTTACTTTTCACATAGTTATTTTCATTTAATTGTTCAATCTCATCAGCGTTTTTAATTGCAGTTTTTATTGAATCAATATTTATTTCGCTTAACAGCTTTTGAAAGTTATCCTTACGCTTATAATCACTCAAAGACGAATAATGCTTAGAATAAGCTTGGTTAATATATTTTAAATAATCAGTTCTGCTTGAAAGATGTTTCTTCAATTGTTTTTTATGAAGTATTATCCAAAGTTCAAATGTAAAATTACTATACCCAACAGAGTATTTTATGTTTTTATCATTTTTAGCTGAATGCAATTCCCACAATATCCTGCTAAATCTATTTAAATGCTCTTCACTTTTACTTTCAATATCACAAATATGGAATACTGATGGAGATGTAAATCGATTTGCTGTTTTAATAAATTCGTATGGGCTTTTACACACTTTTGTATTAATAGTAACATGGTTATCCATATCTTTTTTGTTATTTATGAGTTTTTGGACATAATCCATGTACATTTTTTCTGTTTCACCTTCAACTGTAAACCAGTATTGGAGATTGGTTTTTCTATTATTTGCCATCGTTATTATCCTCCGGTAAGTTACTCATTATTGATTTAAATACAGGAGAAAAATCCACGTTTGTGATCGCACCATATCGGTTTACAAAATAGTTGCTCATATAGTCACTATTCTTTCTTGTACCACTAGTTTCAGCTGTTTTAAAATCTGAAAGAGAGTAGGTTGTGCTTGTATTATTCTTTGAATCAAACTCTACAAATTTAATCTCATCCCTTCTAAACAATGAACTATCTAAAAAAATAGGATTATGCGTGTTAAAAATTAGTTGAGCCTGTTTCTTATTTATTTCATCATTATGGAAGATAGTTATAATGCTCATTAAAGCAATAGGATGAATTGATGCATCAAATTCATCTATTACAAGAGTACCTCCATTTACTAATGCATCTGCAATTAATGGGAATTCGTTAATAAATCTGATAGTTCCATATGATTCAAAAAAACTTGCAGGAATAGCCTTGAAACTGTTTTTATTTTTAACTTCAATTAATGAAAACAATGAAGATTTACCATCTTTGTCTGTTTTATATGCAACTCTGCTATTTGGAACACCAAATTCAGATAAAGCATAATCCAAAAAGGTTTCATGGTAAAAATGTTCTTCTTCCGAATCTTTTATATAAGGGTGAGTCTCAATCGAATCAGCTCTGATAATGATTTGAAAATTATAGTTAAACCAGCTTGTAATAACTTCAACTAATTCTTTACTAAATATTGTCTTAAAGCCATTCGTTAAGAACAACTCACTATCTTTTAAATTAGCTTTTGCAAGTAATATAGCGTCATCAAATACTTTCTCAACCGTCAAATTATAATCAAAGGAGTTTTTTTCAATGGATAATGAATCGTAATTTCTTTTATACAATTCTTTTTCATTAATATAAAGAGTCTCATTGACAACTTTCCTTTTATAGTCGTTTTCAAGAAAGCCACCTAAGTCTATTGTCAAAGCATACTTTACCAATATATTATTAGAAAGAAACTCAATAGAAAAAGACACCGGTTTATTATTATCATAGTTTGGAATTAACTCTAAACTTGATGAAGCAAAGTTAGGGGATTGGTTTAATGTGTTGTTTAAATGGCCTCTAAGTACAATATTTTTAAAAGTATCCATTGCGGAGATTATGTTTGTTTTTCCCGCAGCGTTCGGGCCATAAATCACTGCAGAGCATAAAGATTTATAAGTTTTGTTGCCAATTTTGGCTTTTTGAATACTATAATCTAATCCTTTTTGCAGAGAATGGGGTTTCATAGAGAAACACATTTCTTCTTTAAATGATTTATAGTTTGAACATTTAAACTCTAATAACATTTTTAAATCTCCTTTCAAATAGAATTATACACATTTTCACCAGAAAATCAATAGTAATTGCATTTTTTTTGCAAACAGCACAGAAGATTGGTGGCCGACCTTGCCGATTTTAATTGCAATTGCGGATTTCCTGCAATCACCTTCTCAATAAAATGCTTGACAATTAATAATCTATTTAATTCGGTTTAGTGAAATAAACAAATAACAATACTCTTTTTGTTTTAGGATTTAAATTGGAAAACATCTAAAAATTGAATTGCCACAGTTCTTAAGTTTATAAACAGTTGCGGCTTTTAAAATACTTCAGTAAAGAATAAAACGATAGAAACTGCTAAACATAAACAGATTACCGTTGAGTCATACTCACTAAGAGACTATTGTAGCTACAAAATAAATACAATTGTTGGAAAAACTGCGTCTATTTGTTTGTCATATAATTTATAATTGTAAATATGTTGACAATACTGACTTCGCGTGATATAATCCTGTCATAATAACAAAGGAGCGGAATAGAATGGCGGTATATTTTGATAAACTGTTTGATAAGATTGCTGAAAAAGGCATTACTCAGACAGAATTGATGCATAGAATAGGAGTATCGAGCGCAACAATGACAAAGATGAGAAACAACCATCCGGTTTCGCTTGATGTTTTAGCACAGATATGTGAAGAACTGGAATGTGATATTGGTGATATTGTATCCTGTATTCCGCAAAAAACAAGCGCCGTTACAAACGATAATATCAGTGAAATAAACTCAATCGCCAGAAGTATTTTAAATGAATATATGGAGAACAACAATTTGTCTGCTGGTGATGTGGCGAGAATTACGGGTTTATCATTAAATACGGTTAAATCGTTTCTTAATGGAAATAATATTTCCGCTGCTTCACATATAAAACTATTCAGACTTGGCAGTCAATTTAATACTGCTTTGGGAACAGCATTTAAACCGTTTTTAGCTCCGAAGCCCGAGAAGAGAATATATTGCTACAGTTGCGGAAGACGTAAAAATAAGTGTTGGGCTGCTCAGCATGTTTGGAAACCCGAAATAAAAGAATATGAACGATATTGTGCTTTCGGTTTTAAACAGGCATCTGATGAGTCCGGAAAACTATATGCCGTTGAAGAGTGCCCTCATCCAACTACCGGACGAGAATTTGCTTTGGCAAAAAATCAGTATGAATATATACTGAAATGTGATCATATTTATATACCTGCAAAAAACGAGGAGTAATAAAACTGCTTGTAGATATTACAAAAAAGGGAAATTGGATTATATTTCAAATTCTTTGTAAGATTTTTGAAAAAAATCTCCACTATATATACAGAAGAAAATATAATATCTCTTTCTCAGAAGCTATAATTCTCAAAAAGAAAAATGGGGGGGGTACTTATGCTTACTTATTTACTTACACTTCTAGAAACCGAAGATGACAAGGCGCTTCTTACCGAGATTTATAAAGAATACGACAAGTGGCTGAATTATGTAGCTCGTGCCGGACTCTTTAATCTGTCCGATGTTGACGATTGTGTTCAGGAGACATTTGTTGAGCTGATTAATTCGTTTGGCAGTTTCAAGAAAGTGGCAGTAGAAAAAAGAAGACCTTATATAAAGAGAATATGCGAACGAGTGATTTACAGAATGAACAACGAACACTTTGAAACTGTGTCATATGATGAAACAACAGAGGACAATTATTCCGATAAAACCGAATTTGATTTCTCGGTTTATGACAGATCTGATATGGCGCAGATTATAAAAGATCTTGATCCGCAGTTCCGAGAACCGTTAATGCTTAAATATGGTTCCGGATATTCTGCTGAAGAGATTTCAAAAATGCTCGGAATTTCTAACAATCTTGTGTATCAGAGAATTCACAGAGGTAAAACCATTCTGTATAGTATGTTGACAGAGGAGTGACAGCCTGTGACTAAGAGTGAAATAGCGCTGAGAGAGGCTTGCGTTCTTGCTGAAGAAATGATTTATAAGGATATGCTTGCTGAATTTGAAGCGCAGCCATTCATTATGATACCCGAAGGACAGCCGGAAAGAATACATAAGTTGATTTATGGTGAAGATACCGAACCAAAAGCTAACACTCGAATAAAAGAAAAGAAGACCTCATCAAGAAAAATAAAAACCATACTTCTTATTGCGGCTATGCTTATAATTCTGTTCGGCGTTACAGCTACTGCGTTCAATCCTATCAGAGATTTCATCATAAAGATCTACAGAGAGTGTACGGAAATAGTTTTTGATGTAACCAGCAAAGATGATTATCTCTTTGCGGAATATTCATATATACCGGAAGGGTATATAAAGGTCAAGGATGAGCGAGTTAAAGTTGTGAGCGCACAATCTATAGTATATTCGAATGGAAAAAGCATAATTAAGATCAGCACGTTAAAGAATACTGATTCTACAACAATAATTGATACAGAAAATGCAAAAACAGGAGAAGTAATGATAAACGGGAATAAAGGATACTACAGTATTACAAAAACAAGTATAATGCTTGTTTGGTCAACAGGAAAATTTAATCACTGTTTAACAGCAACTTTGAATGATAAAATCAGTCTTGACGCGATTGTAAAGATAGCACAATCACGGCGGCCGATTAAATAGCAATATGCACAAATATTTAGAAAAGCAAAAATAATTTGTAAGATTTTCGCTCTTTTTCTCTACATAGTAAGTGAGAGGCTATAAAGCCTCTCAGTCTATGAAGGAAAGGGGGCGAATTTTTTATGAAAAGAATGATTCTTGGAATATGTTCCGTATCATTAGTTGTTATAATTGCGCTTTTCGTTTTTTCAATTTTTGGAAGTGCTGAAATTGAGTGTGAAAAAAGCGGTATAAGACTTACATACATTGACAATTATAGAGGTAGCATATCAAAAGGTTTATTATCAACATCTGTCTATGCTGAGGTAACCGGGAAAACAGGCGTTACAAAAGTAAAGATAAAAATGGAATTGCAGAAATTATCTGATGGGAGTTATTCCACCATTGAAACATGGGAACAGACATTCAACTCTATTGAAGGCTCTATGAATGAAAGCAAAGCCACAAATCCGTTCAGCACATATCGGCTTAAAGCGACTGTTACAGCATATTCCGGATCTAATTCGGAGTCTCAAACATTTTATAAGTATGAATGAGTATTAACTCATCCTATGCCTGTGTGCATATGCAGGCATAGGATATTCCCCAATTTAGGCTTATTATAGTTATATAGATTAGTATGTTTTCTATATTAAAGTGGGTAAAGAAGAATGAAGAAGTCAATTTTTGTCGCGGTTTCACTTCTGTTGGCATTCTTAACTCTAACCATAATATATATATATATATTAATAATGTATTTTAAAGAAAATATAAAGGAGAATAAGTGATGAGATTTAAAAATGTCATAAAGAGTATTATTTCTTTTTCTATTGTTATAGCAATAGCTTTAGGAATGATTCCTGCGACATTTGCTATAAAGTTTAATGAGAATGAGAAATATATTCCTTCAAAGATAATTAAGGAGGAAATTAATAAGCGCGAAGAATCATCAAAAACATTTTTATGTGAAGAT
>CACYEJ010000091.1 GCA_902773395.1 uncultured Ruminococcus sp. | reverse complement strand
GACGGGGCTCTGCCCTCGACCCGCAAACTTTTGAAAAAGTTTGATCAAAACTTTAATATGCTAGATCTTTTAGATTTTGAGTATAATAAAAAACCGAGCCAACCTATAATATCATAATTATAAGCTGGCTCGGCAGGTAGTTTATTAAAAAATTAACGATTCTTTGTAAGTTCAGCGTTAAGGCGTTTAATCTCAAAATTGAGTTCGTTGCCTTTGGCGGCGAGTTCTTTTTTCTTTTCGGTGATAGGTGCAAGCTCTTGGTCTATGGATTCGTTGTAGGCTTTTTTCTCTTCGGCAGCCTTACCGTTTAGTTCAGCCATTTTCATACCGATTTCCTCAGCCTGCGATTCAAGGCTCTTCTTTTCCTTAGCTTTGAAAAGTCCGAGAGTTGTAATTCGCTGCTCAATGTCATCAAGGTCAAGCTGGAGTTCGTGTATCTCGGCATCTAGGCTTGATGTGAATTTTTTACGTTTCTTTGAGATTCGCGCGGACTCCTTGTCGCATTCAGCCATTTGAAGGTCGATATCCTTTAATCCCTGCTCCGCCTCTTCAAGCTTTTTGTTAAGCTCTGCCATTTCTTCGGGGTGCTCGTTCCAATAGCGTATGATTGCTTCTTCACGTTCAATCGCCTGCTTTTCTGAAACAGCCTTGCGGCTTGCGGCGATTATCTCGGAGCAAAGTTCTCTTACTCTTGCACTCGTGGAGGAGATTGCGTCTACCAAATAATCCTTGTCAAAGCTCTCGATGTTGTCAAGATTCTTTTCAATCATCTCCGATATCTCGATGCTGCCTTCGTTGTAGGCTTCCAGCTCTTTAACCTTTTGCTGGAAATACTCGTAGGCGATTATCTCAGTCAATGCGGCTGCACTGGCGTCAATCTTTCCCTGCTGCTTTGTTTTGTCAATTCTGTTTTGCAGCTCGTTAAGCTGATCCATTTGACGTTTGGCACTGTAGCCGTTTTCGAGAATTTCCTTTGATTCGTCAGTTAGCTGCATTACCATACTGTTTGTGTCGGCTTTTACTTTATTTCTTAGAATATCGCAATAATTATTTATGCTCTCGAAAACAGTTCTTGCAAGCACAAATAATTTTTCGTTACCCTCAAATATTCGCGCATGAAGATCAAACGCTTTTTTAAAGCTTTTTTCGGCAGCCTGCAATGCGGAAATTTCGGAGTTGGAAGATGCCTGTCGTACTGCGAGAATGCCCATATATGCCCAGCCTTTCGGGTGAGAATAGCTGCAGCGGTTCATCATCTCAACAATTTTGTCGTTTGCCTCTTTGTGCTTGCCGTCTTTAATCAGCGTTAATGCCTCTTCGGCTGTGGGGTCAAGCTGTGTGAGAAAATCACGGTAGCTGTTTATTTTGTCGTTATATTCGTTCATTTAACTTTTCACCTCTGATGACTTATGATAAAATTGAATTATATCAATTAATCCTCATCAATAATTATAACACCTCTTCAAAATAAAATCAATAACGTTATCTTAAAAATAGAAAATTCTCGATTATTTGCTAATATTTGTGTGAATAATATCAATTATTTGTGAAAATATATTTTTTTAATTTTAAAAAAGAAATTCAGCGTCTTATAGATAAGGGGAATTTATTATGGAAAACATAAAATTAAAAGGAAGTAAAAATATTCGTGAGCTAGGGGGGATAAAATCTCGTGACGGCGTTGTAAAAACAGGTGCGTTTTTAAGAGGCAGTTCTCTCAGTCAGCTTACCAATAGGGATATAAAAATATTAACGGATAAATATAATCTTACAGCAGTGGTAGATTTGCGTTCGTCAAGAGAGGTAATGGAAAGACCTGATGTCAGCATAGATGACGTTAAGTACAGACATTATCCTATATTTGGCGGTGCAGTAAAGGGCATCACCCACGAGAACGCTACTGATAATGCTGAGGATAATTCGAAAGCTCCCGGACTCGAAAAGCTGTATGCAACAATGGTATCGGAGAGGTGTTGCGATAATCTAAAGAAGATATTTACTTTTTTGCTTAGCAGAAAGGCGGAGGACGGTGCGGCGCTGATTCATTGTACGGAGGGGAAAGACCGGACTGGAGTTGTGACGATGATTTTGCTGTCGCTTCTGAATGTGAGTGTTGAGGAGATTTTAAAGGATTATCTGTATACAAATACTGTGAATGAAAAAAAGGCGAAGATGTATTATATGGGTATAAAGCTTTTGAGGGGCGATGTGGAATATGCGGAGAGTATTCGAGATGTGTACCTTGCAAAGGAAGAATATCTTATGGCGGCGATAAATACAATTGAGAAGAATTGGGGCAGTGCGGAGAATTTTGTACATAAGGCATTGGGAATTGACCTTGATATGATTGAAAGATTTAGAGAGGAGTTTATTGAGCGTTAAAATTTTATAACAGCATAACCAGTTATATTAAAAAAAGGTTTTTGATTTTTTTATAGTATTTTAATAATTTTTGTGTTATAATTATAATGTGTAAGGATATTCATTTTTAGCTGTAAAATTATTACAGCTTTTTAGTATCGTTTGATTTTCATTAAAGATATTCAGGCGGTTACATTATTTTATTGTTTATTATGGAGGGGATAAATTGAACGGAATTTTAGCGTTTGTGTTTGATTTGATTGTTGTGATCCTGCGAATTGCGATCCCTGTGTTCTCAGTTCTGATTTTGGTGAAGATATATTCATCGCTTAGGCATAACAGACGTGATGAGCGTCCGCTGATTATGCTGTTTGACGAGTTTACGAAAAAAGCTGTGCCTGTACTGTATTGGGAGAATTCGATCGGAAGAAGCAGACGCTGTGATATCTTTCTTAATGACGCAACTGTGTCGAGAGAACACGCCGTATTGCTAAGACGTGACGACGGCTGGAGTATTACCGATACAGGTTCGAAAGCCGGTGTTTTCGTCAATGGCGAGAAAATCAGCGGTCGAACAAATATTTACCTCAGCGATAAAATTCGTATCGGCTCGACTACTTTGGTTGTCAAGCGTGCAGAGGAGTTTGAGGGGGCGACAAGACGCTCGTGGTTCTTTAGACCTACCGGAAAGAAGATTATCTCTCCTAAGCTGCTGCTGCTGTTGATGTCGTTTTATTTTCTGCTGATTGCTGCCGAGGCTTGCCTTACCGCAAAAAGCCTTGAAACGGGTATTCTTGACGGTAAGCCGTTTATTTATTGCTTGATTTTCATTGCGGTGATGTGGGGTACTTATCTCGTGACGTCGCTTGGTTTTAAGCGTGTCAACTTCGAAATTGAAAGTCTTGCATTTTTCTTAACGGGCGTTGGCGTCATGCTTTCGATTCATCAGTCGGAGAAACAAGCTATTGTGCAAATAGTGTCGGCTGTTGTGGGGATTGTCCTTTTTCAGTTTCTTATCAAATTCATGGAAGACCCCGACAGGGTGGGGCAGTATACAAAATGGATTTATATTGCTTCGCTTTCGCTGCTTGCTATAAACGTTATTTTTGGTCAAACTCAGTTTGGCGCTAAAAACTGGATTAACATCGGCGGCATAAGCGTGCAGCCGTCTGAGGTTGTAAAGGTTGGTTTCATCATTGTAGGCGCCGGCAGCCTTGACCAGTTGCAGACTAAGAAAAACCTTTTGGGCTTTATCGTTTTTTCTGCTCTCTGTGTGGGTGCGTTGGCTCTTATGGGCGACTTCGGTACGGCTCTGATTTTCTTTGTGACGTTTTTGCTGCTCTCGTTTATGCGTTCCGGCGACTTCAAAACATTGATTCTTGCCGTGACTTCGGCTGTGTTTGCGTCTACAATCGTACTTAGCTTTAAACCGTATATTTCCGATAGATTCAAGGCGTGGGGACATGTCTTTGAAGAGCCGTATGTTTGGGATACAGGTTATCAGCAGGCTAGATGCCTTATTTACTGCGCAAGCGGCGGACTCTTCGGGGTTGGTATCGGCAACGGATTTTGCAAGGATTTGTTTGCTTCGGAGAGCGATATTGTTATTGGTATCATCTGTGAGGAAATGGGTATTATCGTTGCAATTGTGCTTGCTGTTGCCGTGGGTGCGTTGGTGTTTTATGCTAGAGCTATCACTACCAGAAGCCGGAGTACCTTGTATTCTATCTCTGCGTGCTGCGCTGCCGGTCTGCTTGTGGTGCAGCTTTCGCTGAATATCTTCGGCGCAACAGATATTCTTCCGCTTACAGGTGTAACATTTCCGTTTATCAGTGCCGGCGGTTCAAGTATGATTGCCTGTTGGGGGTTGTTAGCCTTTTTGAAAGCGGCTGATGAGAGAACGTATGCCATTAAAAAACAGGGCTTGTTTGCGTCGTCGGAGGTGTGATTTTATATGAAAAAGATTTTGAATCGTTCTATCTTGACATGGGTGTTGGCGATTGCTTTCTTTGTCGGTTTGGGTTACTTCGCCGTTACGCTGGTAATCCACGCAAACGAGTGGGCACAAAAGCCTATGAATTCACATATCTCTGTGACGGGTCTTGCTCAGGCAGGGGATATCTACGACAGAAATGGTTATCTTCTTGCCACAAGCAGCGACGGCAACCGCTACTATTACGATGACCCAAGCGTTAGAGCAGGTATGCTTCATACTATTGGAGATGATTCCACAAACATTCCTACGGCTATTCAGACTGTTTATAGAAACGGCTTGACAGGCTATAATTATATTCTCGGTCTTGGTCTGCCGAATTCGTTCAGAAGCAGCAGCGATATCACTCTTACGCTTGACGCCGACGCTTGTGCGGCTACTTATAACGCAATGGCTGCGAATAACTACAGGGGTGCGGCAATCGTCTATAATTATCAGACAGGCGAGGTAATTTGCAGCGTTAGTACACCAAGCTATGACCCTTATGAAAACATCAAAATAGAGGACGGCGACGATACGTATGAGGGCGTGTATATTGATAACGTGCTAAGCTCTACTTATCCGCCGGGATCTACGTTTAAGCTTGTAACGGCAGCTGCGGCTATTGAAAATATTGATAATGCCGAAAGCAGACTGCTTTACTGCGAGGGCAGCAAAATTATCGGCGGCGAGTACGTGACCTGCGTTGAGCCGCACGGTGAAATTGATATGCAGCAGGCAATGGCGGTTTCGTGCAATATCTATTTTGCGGAGCTTGCAGTTGAGCTTGGACCTGATAAAATGACTGAGTATGCCGAAAAAATGGGCTTTAATCATGCGTATAAGATTGACGACAACGATGTGAAAAAATCAAGATACGATGTTAGCAAGGCTGATACGGCGGCACTTGCATGGTCGGGAGTTGGACAGTATACCGATATGGCTAATCCGCTTCATATGGCTATGATTTGTTCGGCAATCGCAAACGGCGGTACTCCCGTAAAGCCGTACATGATAGACAGTGTGTCGTCGTTCTTTGATTTTAAGGGAATTACGGCAGGGTCAAAGGGCAAAAGCGGCGGCAGAATGTTGGAAAGCTCAACGGCGAATAAGCTTTCGGATATGATGAGGTTTACCGTTAGCAATCACTACGGGGATTCGATGTTCGGAGATTTGCACGTAGCGGCAAAGACGGGTACGGCTGAGGTGCCGGACGGTGAAGAGGACGGCTGGATTATCGGATTTGTGACTGATGAGGATTGTCCGTTGGCGTTTGCGGTGTGTATTGAGCATGGAGGATTTGGATATAGTTCGGCGGGACCGATTGCAAGGGTGGCTTTGGAGTATTCGGCGAAGTCTATTAGAGGAAAATATTAAATTAACTCGTTGATATAATATAATCAAAATCTAAAAGATATAGCATATTAAAGTTTTGATCCAACTTTTTCAAAAGTTGGCGGGGTGCAGGGGCAGAGCCCTTGCTCGCTGACGCAAGAAACTAGCGTAGAAGAATAAACTGTCCTCAGTGAAACTAAATAAACTTTCTTTAGAGAAAATTAAGAAAAAATCAAAGCACCCCAAAAAATAAAATCTTCCGGTAAAAAATAAAAACAGGCAAGAGCTTGCGAATTGCCGGTCGTAGAAAGAAAAGTGCTGAATCTTAACGTCGTTAGTATAATGACGAAAAGATGTGAATAGAAAGCTATAATTAAAATACGATAAATAAAATAAATATTAATTTAAAAAAAATAACCGCTCTGAGTAAATTCGAGCGGTTGTTTTCAAATTAAAATAAAAAAGCTCACG
>CACYEJ010000090.1 GCA_902773395.1 uncultured Ruminococcus sp. | reverse complement strand
GCTGTTTGTAAAAAAGTTCTTGTAATCATTGCTTTAATGTTGTATAATAAAGGAGAATACACTCGGATATTCTGATTTATTAATTGATTTGCAAATATAATTTTATATAAATATTAATAAAGGATGTGTGTAATATGCCAAAGTATACAATTCGTATCTGCAATTACTCTTTTACAATTTCCTCGGACGATGACAAAAATTATATGGATAATGTCGCTGCAAAGGTGGAGCGAAGAGTAAAGCGTCTGTCTGATGAAATGCCTTCTCGAAATATGACGGAGGTTGCTCTTTTCGTAGCTATGGATTACTGCGACCAGTACATGAAATCAGTAGGTGACGGCAGCAACCTTAGAGGTCAAATCAAGGACTATCTTCAAGAGTCGGGCTATGCAAGGCAAGAACTCGAAGAAGCAAAAAAAGAAAACGAGCAGCTTAAAGCTGAGATTGAAGCACTCCGCAGCAGACTTTCTGTTCAAAACAATGCCGCTGCTCCTGTATCAACATCAAAGCCTGTCCAGCCCAAAACAGCAGAAAAGCAGCCTGTAATCGAAAACAGACCTGCACGCCAAGCTGCCCACACCTCAAACTCCAACAACGATGCCGCAGCTATTCAGGGGCTTTTCAGCGAGGACGCTTATGCTGAGAGTGCCGATGCTACAGCGGAAATTATGAGCTTTTTCGAACAGAAAGCCTTTGACGAAGATGATGATTAAGGATTGATTTTTTTGGATAAAAATAAATCTATTGAGATACTTGCCCCAAGCGGCTCATATGAGTCGCTGGAGGCTGCCGTAAGACAAGGAGCCGATGCCGTGTACATTGGCTCTTTGCAGTTTAGTGCGAGAGCTTACGCCGCAAATTTTGACAGCGAGCAGCTTAAAAAAGCCGTTCGATACTGCCGCCTGCATGGTGTAAAAATCCATATGGCAATCAACACGCTCATATCTGATTCAGAGATGTCTGCCGCCCTTAACACAGCTAAGGAGGCGTATGAGCTTGGTGTTGATGCTTTTATCATTCAGGATTTGGGACTGGCTGCGCTCATTAAAAAATCCTGCCCCGAAATTGCGCTTCACGCCTCTACTCAAATGGGCGTACATACACCGGGTGCTGCTAAGCTGCTGTATTCGCTTGGCTTTGAAAGAGTAGTGCTTGCGCGGGAGATGAACCGTGACGAGATAAAAGAGGCTGCAGACAGCTGCCCCATTGAAACAGAGGTTTTTGTTCACGGCGCGTTATGTATGTGTATGTCGGGGCAATGCTATCTTTCGGCGATGATTGGCGGAAGAAGCGGCAACAGAGGACGTTGTGCCCAGCCGTGCCGACTTCCGTTTAAAGTGCCAAACGGTACGGGACACGATTTGAGCCTAAAAGATAACTGCATTATAGACGAGCTTTCAAAGCTCAGCGAAATGGGTGTAACAAGCGCAAAAATCGAGGGCAGAATGAAACGTCCCGAATACGTTGGAGCGGCTGCCGCTGCCTGCCGACATTCAGCGGACTGCGGTCATGCCGATAGTGCGGAGATTGAACAGCTGAGAGCCGTATTTTCAAGAAGCGGCTTTACCAACGGCTACTACTGCGGCAAGCTTGGACGTGAGATGTTTGGCACACGTTCAAAGGACGATGTTGTGGCTGCAACGGAAAATCTGCTTTCTGATATACGCTCCGAATATAAAGACGAAATTCAAAACCGTCTTGTGGACTTTACACTTATGATTTTTGAAAATACTCCGGCTATGCTCACGGCAGAATGTGACGGACATACAGTTTGTATTGACGGTGAGATACCTCAGTTTGCGAGGAACGTTGCTTTAAATGAGAAAAAATGCAAAACACAGCTATCCAAAACAGGCGGTACTGCTTTCAAGGCTCACAGCATAACTATACAAATTGGCGAGGGTTTGACGCTCCCAATTTCAAATATCAACGCAATGCGGCGAAAGGCTCTGTCCGAATTGGAGGAGCTGATTACCAGTACGCCTAAACGTGAATATATTCATCTGAAACAAGAACCCATTCTCCCCCACAAGCGTATTGACGAGCTTCGCTATAGGGCAGCTTTCAGGAGCTGTAACATTCCCGAATGCTTTAAAGAATGTGAGCTTATTACAGTGCCGCTGTTCTCAAAGGACAGTGATATCAAATCGCTGATTGACAGAGGTTTTACAGTTTCGGTTGAGATTCCAAGAGCATTTTTCGGTATGGAGCAACAGGTTCGTGAGAAGCTTTCCGCTGTTCGTGAAATGGGAATTCTTGACGTTTATTGCAGCAATATCGGTGCAGTGGCAATTGCAAAGGAAATGGGCTTTGTAATTCACGGAGGATTTGCGTTAAATATATTTAACACAGAAGCAATTAATTTTTACAATAATATAGGACTTAACGACACGGAGCTTTCGTTTGAACTCAACGCAAATCAAATCGCCAAACTCGGCGGAAGCTGCAAATTAGGCATAATCGGATATGGCTATCTTCCGCTGATGATAACGAGAAACTGCCCGAACAAAAACGGCAAAGGCTGTAAAAGCTGCGGTGGAAAAAGCTTTATCACTGATAGAAAGGGCAATCGTTTCACGCTGATGTGCAGCAACGGCTGTACGGAGCTGTTCAACTGTAACCCGTTGATTCTTTCGGACAAACAGGAATGTTTTGATAATATTGATTTTATTACATTAAAATTCACGTCTGAAAGTCCTGAGGAATGTGAGCGTATTTTCCAAGATTACAAAAGCAAAACAAAACCACACGGAGATTACACACGAGGACTGTATTTCCGTGGAGTTGAATAAGATAAACAATTATGAGGTTATTTAAATATGGACTATTTAAAAATAAAAAAGGTTAGAGAAAACGCAGTTATCCCCAAAAGGGCGACTGTCGGCTCTGCTGGAGTTGATTTATCCGCCTGCATAGACGAACCGGTAACACTCGCAAAAGGAGATAACATTAAAATCCCGACAGGCATTGCGATTGAGCTGCCTAACGAAAATGCTGCGGCATTTGTATTTGCGCGAAGCGGACTTGGCATAAACCACGGCATAACACTCAGCAATGCAGTTGGAGTTATTGACAGCGACTATAGGGGTGAAATATGCGTAGGACTTACTAACCTCGGCAGGGAATCATTTATTATTGAACCGCAGATGAGAATTGCACAGCTAATTGTTATGCCGGTATGTCCGCTGCCGATTTCAGAGGTAAACGAGCTGAGCGACACCGAAAGAGGAGAAAATGGTTTTGGCTCAACAGGCGTAAAGTAACGAGGTAAATAT
>CACYEJ010000089.1 GCA_902773395.1 uncultured Ruminococcus sp. | reverse complement strand
GCCGACAAGGCGAGTCAGATTGAAACCCTGAACGCGGATGTTGCCGGTAAAGCAGAGGAGATTAAAACTCTGAATGCAGACGTTGCCAGTAAGGCAGAGGAAATCAAAACTCTGAATGCAAATGTCGCCGACAAGGCCGGTCAGATTGAAACCCTGAACGCGGATGTTGCCGATAAGGCCGGTCAGATTGAAACCTTGAATGCTGATGTTGCCGGTAAAGCAGAGGAGATTAAAACTCTGAATGCAGACGTTGCCAGTAAGGCAGAAGAAATCAAAACTCTGAATGCAGACGTTGCTGGAAAGGCCGAACAGATTGAAGCTCTGAATGCAGATGTCGCGGGCAAGGAAGAGCAGATTAAGACTTTGAATGCGGATGTCGCTGAAAAAGCCAAGGAAATCGAAACGCTCAATGCAGCTGTTAAAGAGAAAGACAGTCAGATTAAGACATTGTCTACGGAGGTTAAGGAAAAAACCGGACAGATTGAATCATTAACAACGAGTGTGACTAATCAGGAAGAACAGATCAAAAAACTGAATGAAGATAACGAAGCTAAGGATCTCCAGATATCGTCTTTAAATGAAGCCTTAGAAAAAGCTAATAAAGCCAGCGGAAGTAACATCAAGCCAGAAGCTGTTGAACCCTTTGTTCCCGTTCTTTCTGGCGAGGATTGGGAGATTTCTAAAGAGTACCAATTCTCTAATATTGCTGGTTATCACTATTGCATTGTTTTTAGGCATTCAAAGGAGATTGATCAAAAAACAACTGTCAATTTCGTGTTTTATGATAAAGAAAACAACATAATTGGAGCATATGATGATTATGTTGGATGCACAGGTCATGGTTATGATTATTTTGCAGAAGGAATTAACGACGCTCCGTATGATCACGTTAAAGTTTCCTTCAGTTTTTCGGATTTGAAAAAATCTACCCATTGCATGGATGGATTAAAAATCGAAACATCAAAAGTGAATAACAAGGTTATTATAACCGCAGAGAATGTTGGAGAAAAACCCGTTTCTTCATGTAGCTATGATATTGTTTTCTTTGATGATAGTGGAAAAGCCATTAATTCACGCATGGGATATCTTGATATTCCAGATAGCGAAATGCAAAAAGGTCAGACTATTACTTTACAGTGCGATATGTATTATGAAACATTTGCCAGTTACGAGTTCTACTACAATGCAGTTAATTTTGGAAACTAAAGCGTAAATTCTGAGGAGGAATCATCATGAAGAAGATTGTTTGCTTGTTACTGGGAATTTCCCTTGCCTTTGGTTCTGTTATGGCATTCGCAGACGAGATTAATCTTTCTGGAATGACTTTTGATGAATTAGTAGCTCTTAAAGACCAGATTAATCTTGCTATTTGGAATAGTCAAGAATGGCAAGAGGTTAAAGTGCCTCAAGGTGTTTGGAAAGTTGGAGAAGATATCCCCGCTGGTCATTGGTCAATTGAAGCTTGCCCGGGTGATTGGGCAAATATAACTGTTGGAAATGAGCTTGATGAATATGGTAAACAGGTAAAGCATTCTTTTGGTGGGCGTTACTATTATGCCCAAGTAACAAGCGAGACTTATCGTTCATACAAACCTGACAATGATGTTCCTGCAATAGATATTGAATTATCTGTCGGAGATTACATTCAGGTCGACAATGCCAGTGTCATTTTCAAGCCGTATAGTGGAAAGCCTGGCCTGGGATTTAAGTAATCCATTAATCCAATCATGATGAGGTATCCAGCTATGAAACGAATTATTATTGTATTACTTGTACTTGCGATTATGCTTTCATACACTATAGGCCTTGCCGAAGATTACTCTGAATACACACTGGAGCAGATAAATACAGAAATAGCAGAATTAGAGGCAAGACTTGAACTGCTGTACAAACTTAAGGAAGAAAAGGAACCAAAGCCAGCATCAAGCGCCAGTGCTATAAAAACATACTCTGGATCCGGGGATGATGTTGTTGTCCTCGATAAATATGAAGACTGGTTTGTTTTTGAAGTTGATGGTAATCAAGCCGAAGCTTATTTTGGTGTTATTGCATATAATAAGAGTGGCGAACGCCTAACCGCTTTAGTAAACACATCAGATTCGTATCATGGCATTGTTTATGACAAAACACAATCGGCAGCGACTTTGGAAGTAAAGGCAAAAGGGTCTTGGACTATAACTGTTAAATCACTTTACGACATGCGGTATAGCATGAAGGGATCCAAGATAAAGGGTTCCGGTGACGAAGTGATCCTTTTTTCAACAGACAAAGGAAAGTCCGCCACCGCTACCGTAAAAGGAAATGCAGGCGAAAAGTATTTTGGTATAATTGGGTATGATAAATATGGCGAAAGAATAAGCGCATACGTAAATACATCTGACAAATATGATGGGAAAGTACTGCTAAAAGGCGATCCGGTCATTTTTGAAATCAAAGCAAGCGGTGACTGGGAGATAAGCTTTGAGTAAGGAAGAAAAGGTCATGAAAAAAACTATTGCTGTGTTGCTATTAATACTTATGGTCGGATATCTTGGTTCGTCCTTTGCTGTATCTACGATTGATTACTCCGAACTTGAAAAAAGTTCGTCATACACAGTTGACGAATCGGGCAAATGGAAGTTCGACAAGATGATTATGGTCTATGATGATAACGATACATCTTCAGCTAATGCCATTTGCTACAATTTTTCAGGTAAAAAAGAGGAAAAAACAGTTTCAATCCCTCCTATGATGTTTTTTGTTCATTCTCCTTCGCCCGACGGTGAGGAATTGCAGAGCGTAACACTCGGGATAAGCGTCACAAAGGCTTACAAAATATGTGCTGTCGACGGAAAGGAACTTACAGCAATTCCATTAACAGCGTCGCAGGAAGAGTTAGTATTTGACTTATCGACCTGTGATGAGATATCTGTCATCTTATCTTACTCAAAATCTGAATTTCGATTTGATATGCCTAAAGAAGAGTATGCACCAATTAAAGAATTCTGCGAAGTCCTTTTGAAATCTAATGCTCTATATGCTATGGATGAATTCTTTGCACTTGGCTGGGATAGTATGTGTTCTGTTGAGCATACATTCTTCCTTCCCTAAAGCATCTAGAAAGATTATTTTCAAAAACATTATAAAATCGGTCGACTTCCAGGCATAGGAAGGTGTAAATCAGGAAACAGGAGGCGCCTTCCATGACAAATGAGCAGAAAATCAGAATCGCGTCACTCCGGAGAGCCGGATGTGGGTATACTGCGATTGCCCGGGAACTCGGCCTGACGAAGAGCGCAATCAGCAACTACTGCCGGGGCAATGGCCTCGGCAGTATTATTGAAGAGAACGACAGAAAGAGCTTGCAATCATCTCCGACCCATGGTAATACAGAACACGCCGAAAAGCCTGTCAGACAAAGCGTTCCAGGCTTCCGGGT
>CACYEJ010000088.1 GCA_902773395.1 uncultured Ruminococcus sp. | reverse complement strand
GAGATACTCGATATCTTGGGTAAAGAGGAATCACTTGCAAGAATGGAGAAAGGCTTGCAGAAGTTTTCTAACTGATTAGGATTTCTAATATAATTTTCTCAACGATTGAAGATATAAGGAGGTAAATTCCCAATGGCAGAAGATATTAAGAACGATATCGAAGAAAAAGTCGGTAATGCGAATTTTATACATGATTTTATAGATGAGGATATTGCACAGGGCGGACAGTTCGAGGGAAAGACGGTTCACACACGATTTCCGCCTGAGCCGAACGGCTATATGCACATCGGTCACGCTAAGGCAATCTGCATAGATTTTGGCACTGCCGAAAAGTATAACGGTTTGTGCAATCTTCGTATGGACGATACTAATCCCACTAAGGAGGACGAGGAGTACGTCGATGCGATTAAAGAGGATATCGAGTGGCTTGGGTTTCACTGGGACAACCGTTTCTACTTTGCTTCTCAGTATTTTGACAAGATGTACGAATGTGCGGAAGAGCTTATTAGAAAAGGTCTGGCGTATGTGTGCGAGCTTACTCCGGAGCAGATGCGTGAGCATAGAGGCGACATCTCTACACCGGCAACAAGTCCTTTCCGTGACAGATCTGTTGACGAAAGCCTTGACCTTTTCCGCCGTATGAAGGCAGGAGAGTTTGAGGACGGAAAGATGACTCTTCGTGCAAAGATTGATTTAACATCGGGCAACTTCAATATGCGTGACCCTGTTATCTATCGAATTAACAGAATTACTCACCACCGCACAGGCGATACATGGTGTATTTATCCTATGTACGATTTTGCTCACCCGATTGAGGACGCACTGGAGGGAATAACTCACAGCCTTTGCACATTGGAGTTTGAGGAACATCGTCCAATTTACGATTGGGTTATTGCCAATGTAACTTTGCCCAGCAAGCCAAGACAGATTGAATTTGCTCGACTCGGCATAAATCACACTGTTATGAGCAAGAGAAAGCTCCGTCAGCTTGTTGAGGATAATATCGTAAACGGCTGGGACGATCCGAGAATGCCCACTCTTTGCGGACTTCGCAGACGTGGCTATACTCCTCGTTCAATCCGTAACTTTTGCGAGAGAATAGGTGTGTCTAAGTCGAATTCAACTGTTGACTATGGATTTTTGGAGCATTGTTTGCGTGAGGATTTGAACGAAACAGCCGAGAGAACTATGGCTGTTATCAATCCTGTAAAGCTTATCATTACAAATTACCCCGAAAACAAGAGCGAGGAATTTGAAATTGAAAACAATCCAAACCGCCCTGAGGACGGCACCAGAAAAATTACTTTCTCAAGAGAATGCTATATCGAGCGTGAGGACTATATGGACGAACCGATTAAGAAGTATTTCCGCCTTTATCCCGGAAATGAGGTTCGCCTGAAAACTGCCTATATTGTAAAATGTACCGGTGCTAAGCATGACGAAAACGGAAACGTTGTTGAGGTTTATGCCGAGTATGACCCCGATTCAAGAGGCGGAAATGCTCCGGACGGAAGAAAAATTAAGGGCACAATTCACTGGGTAGACGCCAACAACTGCGAAACTGCCGAGGTTCGGCTTTATGATAACCTCTTTACAGACCCTGAGCCTGATGTTGGAGATAAGAATTTTATGGATTATATCAACAGCGAGTCACTTGTTGTAAAGAATGACTGTAAAGTTGAAAAGTCAATGGCATCAGTGAAGGCTCCAAAGAGTTTTCAGTTTATGCGTCTGGGTTATTTCTGCGTGGATAACAAGGATTCCAAAGAGGGCAAGCCTGTCTTTAACAGAAGCGTTTCTTTGAAGGACGGATTTAAGAAGTAATTTTCAGAATAAAAATAAATACTCCGGCAGATTATATTTAAATCTGTCGGAATTTTTCATTTGATTCACATGAATAATAAACTGTTTACAAAAAATTTATCTATTTTAATTGACAAGGAATTATAGATTGTGTTATCATTATAATGTACGAATATAGCCATACGATAAACGGTTTTTTAATCAAATTTTATAAACAAGGAGAATAAAATAATATGGGTCTTTTTGGCAAAAAATCTAAGAAGGATAAAAATGCCGTAGATGAGCTTGCAGATAAGGCGGATAAGCTTATCTCGGTTCAAGATAAGGAGCAAAGTCTGTTTAGTGAAAAAAAAAAAAAAAAAGTAGAAGAGGTTAAGCAGGAGGTTGCAACTGCTGTTGAAAAAACTTCCGGTGTTAAAAAGCCTTCCGAGAACGAAAGATTTACTGTGCTTGTGGAAGAGGCATATAAGCTCAAAGATAATCAGGGCGTTGTTGTTGGCGGAAATCTTCACGGCACTGTGAACGACCACCAGACTGTGTATATTATTCACCCTATTCTCGGCGAACTCGTTGAGGCTGAAATTGACGGCATCGAGGAAGGTCCAATGAATATGGTTTCTACCGCAAAGGACGCTAAGGTTGGCTTGAAGTTCCCGGCTATTAAGGAAATAAATCAGATTCCACGATATTCTGTTATTACAAATATTCGTCCTGTTGAAAGACCTTCAAAGGAAGAGCCTAACGTAGAGAGTCCGTTCTTGGCAGGACTTTGCCGTGAGTATGACAGATTGATTAAGGACGCCGCTTTTCAGAACATCTTTGTGTTTGCTGTGTTCTCCGGAAGATATCTCACACCGGCAAAGTTTGAGGTGGATTTGAGCCAGACAACCGAGGAAAAAGCTGTAATAAAGAAGGATTCGAAGGTTTCCTTTAAGCTTATTCGCAAGCCTGATGATGAGGAGATTCTCGCTTTGCCTGTGTTTACCGATACCTACGAGCTGAAAAAATGGAAGCAGGCGTATGATGATACCGACCAGCCGCAGAACTTCTTGATGAACTTTGAACAGTGTGCAGAGATAGGCTTGAATAACGGAGGATTTGTAATAAATCCGTTTGGAAAATCGCCTGTGTTTGTTTCTAAAGATAACATCAGACACGTTGCAAAGGTGAAAGCTGACCTTGATAATAAAATTGCCGAGGAGAAAAAAGCAAAGAGTGAGTAATTATATTTAAAGAAATATGAAGATAAGATTAAGTACCAATTACACGTTGGCATTTGATTAGATAAAAAAGTGTTGACAAATGCCAATGTGTGTGGTACAATAGTCTTGTCTTTTGAAAGCACAATTCAGGTATAAATAAAAATTTAAAAAAATTCAAAAAAGTGTTGACAAAGCTTTGAATATGTGCTATAATAATTAAGCACTGTTGAGGAAAACATAGTGATTACGCTGGTGTAGCTCAGTTGGTAGAGCAGCTGATTTGTAATCAGCAGGTCGGGGGTTCGAGTCCGTCCACCAGCTCTTTATTTTACAAATTTTGGTTTTTGCTGTTTACATAGGTAAGCT
>CACYEJ010000087.1 GCA_902773395.1 uncultured Ruminococcus sp. | reverse complement strand
TTCTTCTCAAAGATAACAATGCTGACGTGGAGTATGTTCCTGTTACGGAAGAAAGTGATTCGGAAACGGTTCGAATTGATGATGAAGAATTGACAGATGGCACTGTATTGCCTGTTACTTCTGAATCAAGAAGCTCCGACTCAAGTAAAAGTGACGGCAAAGATAATCAAGACAATTCTAGTTTGCATCCTGCTTCCGATGTTTCGATCCAGGAAACTGATTCTGGAACGTCTATAAGCAGTCGCGAAGCAGATTCTAGTCAGTCGAAAAAAAGCCTCTCTGAGATACGTGTATTTATTGGAAAGGATAAACTTGGGAATAAGGTGTTTTGGGATTTTGGAAATCCGAAGTTAGCGAACAGGCATCTTCTCATTACTGGTACATCTGGACAAGGTAAAACATATAGCATTCAAGCTATGTTAAAAGAACTTGCTCAGGACGGGATCTCATCTGTGATATTCGACTATACTGAAGGCTTTAGGGAGGATCAACTGGAACCTGCATTTAAAAAAGCCTTAGGAGGAAAGATTAGCCAAGACGTGATTTATTTCAATGGAATTCCCATTAATCCGTTTAGGCGGCACGAGATTGAGGTCGCAGGAATGCATGCTCCGGAGAAAGTTTCTGACGTTGCTCAAAGAATTGCTACTATTTTTGCTCATGTTTATGGATTTAAGGAGCAGCAGTTCTCGGCGATTTATGAGGCTTGTAGTAATGGGATTAATAAGTATGGGGACAATATGGACATATCTAAGTTTAAAAAAGAGCTTATGGAGGTTAATAATCCGGCCCAAAAAACTGTAATGTCCAAAATGATTCCTTTCTTCGACAGCGTGGATTTTCAACCAGGAGCAACTTTCAACTGGGATTCAGTCACTAAATCAAATGGTTCAGTCTTTATTTTCCAGTTGACAAATTATGTTAGAGAGATTCAAGTAATCATCACAGAAATGATGCTCTGGGATGCTTGGCACTATTTCAAAAAGGTGGGCAACAAAAACAATCCTTTTGTTGTTGTTTTGGATGAGGCACAAAATCTGTCAATGAAAATGGGCTCTCCGGCAGAAGTCATACTTAGAGAGGGGAGGAAATTTGGTTGGTCTGCATGGTTTGCGACACAATCTCTGAAATCCTTGTCAGACGTTGAAGTGGTAAATCTACATCAAGCGCCGTACTCACTTTACTTCAAACCTACAGACGATGAAGTTGTTAAGATTTCAAAGCAAATTGACCCTGCAACGAATGGATCAAATTGGACTGCTCTACTTAAGAATCTCAATAAGGGTCAGTGTATAGTTGTTGGTGATAGGCTCCGTCAAGACGGGACATTTGGATCTGTAAAACCAACAATAACGAGTATAACTTCCTTTGAGGAGCGCGAAAAAGATGAGTTACAATCTTAACTTTCACCAAACTTTTCCACCCACCAAAGAATACATTATGAGGCTTCTTGAAGTATGCGATGGTACACCAAGAACAAAAGAGGAACTATCTTCGATGACAGGAATTCCAACGGGCAAAAGTAGTGGAAAAGTCGAGCCTCATATTGCGTACGCTGAATATATGGGCTTGTTGGCAGATACTAGACTCGATGGTAAGCACTGTTTGAATCTGACATCTTTAGGCCTTGCTATACTGAACGAAGATCCAGGAATGCAAGAGAAAGTATCAATTGCTGTTTGCCACGCAAGATTGACATCTATGTTCGGTGGGGCACTTCTATGGATGGCAATGTTTAAAAAGATCCTTTATAAATATCCAAAAGGAATTTCTGATCCTTTGCTTGCAGATGAACTGGCAAAAGTATTCGAGCAACCAGTCAAAACCGGGCCATTTAACAGCAGTTATGATGGTATGTTTAGCGGGCTTTCGTTAATTGAGCGAGATAACAACAAACTCATATTAAGAAACGCGCCAATTAATAAAGAATTGCTGTTTGTTTATGCCTATGCATTACTTTATGAGTGGGAAAACAAGTATCCGGGTAACTCAGAGATTACTTCTAATGAAATCAACAGTATGGCAATGGCACCTACTTTTGGTTTTTCAGAAAGTACATTCTATTCTATACTTGAGGAACTTTCAATAAAAGGCATATTACACTTTAACCGGCAATTAGCCCCGTATACTGTAGTGAAGCAAGCATCAAGCGAGACAATTATTTCTAGATTATACAGTGAACTTTGCTAAGTGGAGGAAACGCAGATGAGATTTAAAGAGGTGTTATCTTTTAGAAAAGACATCTTTTTTGAAGGTGCAGTACAAATAGATTGGTTTTACAATCAAGAAAAAGGTAAAAAAGTAGCTGAAAACTTTGTTTTCCATGGTAGTGAATACTTTGGTTTTAGTGATGAATCTGGGGCTAAAAGACTTACTGATACTATTTCGTTTGTGGATGATATCGTAAGCAAAACCATTGATGATCAGCACGTCAATCCTTTGACGCTAGCCATTGCTGGCTATGGCACCGGAAAATCTCATCTAGCTGTTACTCTTGCGCATTTGTTATCTGGTAAAGAATACCTTCCAGAAACATACGAGAAAATTATTGCCCATATCGATACAATAGACAGAACGAAAGCAAGTTCAATCCGGAATGCTACACATAGGCCAAATCTAGTTCTGATTCTGAACGGGATGAGAGATTTTAATCTTCACTATGAATTGCTAAAGGCAGCTCAAAAGTCTTTATCCTTGTATGGCTATTCCGATGAAAAACTTCGAAAGCTGAATCGTGCGATTGAAACAGCGTTCAGATTCTTTGAGCGGAATGCAGAATCATCCATTCAGTTGTTTGAAAAATATGCTGCTAAACACTCTTATTTGGAAAAGGGAGAAGCTCTCATTGCCAGATTAAGAAAAGAACTGGGTGAAGACGAGAAAGCGTTCGATATCATCAATGATGTTTACAATGATATTAATGGCAATGAAATACGTTGGGATGAGGGCGTTTCAGCTGGATCTGTTTTGGATACTTTGTTGAGCGAATATTGCGGCATTAGCGGTCAGTTTAATAGAATCGTTATAATTTTTGATGAATTTGGAAGATATCTTGAGTACGCTTCCTCGACTTCTTCGGCTCGTTCAGGCGACTCCGCCCTCCAACAGATATTCGAATGCGCACAAAATGCAGAGGGCGGAATACAAGTAATCAATTTTATCCAGTCAGACATAAAAAGCTATTTACAACGCGTAGATCAAACAAGCAATATAAGCAGATACATCGGTAGATATGATGCAAGCGATAAGTACTATCTTTCATCAAATTTGGAGACGGTATTTGCCAATTTGATTCAACGCGATAATAAAGCAGCATTTGATGAAACGATTAAGTGTTGGCAGACATCAATTGAAAGCAATTGGAAGTACATATATGAAAAGATAAATACCTGGCTACCCGCAAAAGGTGTTTGGAGAGATTATTCTCTGTTTCGTCGTGTTGTTGTGGAAGGAATATATCCACTTCATCCATTATCAACATATATGCTTTCGCAATTGTCGGATTATCTTCAGAACAGATCTTCGCTCATGCTTTTAGGAAGATATGTTGATCAGTTTGCAGATGAGGAAATAGATGTCGGTAATCCTCCGCTAGTTTATCCAGAGACACTCTTAGAAGGCGATCTGTTTATTGAGATGTTGTCTGCAGAAGAGGAAG